>JAAYEB010000118.1 GCA_012728995.1 Fibrobacter sp.
ATTCTTTTTTGGAGCAATTTAAAGAATGGGCTTATAAAAAATACAAGGTAAAACCTGAAGGCTCCGAACCTGAACCTGTCTTGCTCAAAAATTTTTGTGTTATACGCTGATTGAATGGAATTTCGGGTCGGATTCAAACCGACCCCAGTTATCTCCAAATAATTTTTTATACCGGAGCTATTCACAGATAACCACACGCCCACCAATATCAGTTTTTAAATGTGTTTTGGTTCTGTTTCGTATTTCGATATTGATATTTCGAATTTTTAATAGCTATCGCATGGGTTGTGTGCGCCCGGCGGACATGATTATTTTTTTAAAAAAAGAATATAGTGCGCCCGGAGAACATGATAATTTTTATAGTAACGCAGGAGGCTTTGCGATATGGGAATAACAAGAAATATCCTTCAGTGCATACATTCGGCTTTAAGCCGAAGGGTTAGTTTAAAATTCGATAGTTTTTTTCTGCGACATAAAGTCGACAATTATTTGAAACCCTGTTTTTAAGCTTTGAACCAGCCACCAAAAATAGCAATCCCAAAAGAAGAACTGTGGTTTTTGGTTCAGGTACACTTACTGATGCGACATTCAGTCTGCTGGTAAGATAAATACCCGCATCTGGAAAATCATGATCGAGGTGTGCAAGATAAAACCCGTTTTCCGGCCGGATATCGGACACAATACACTCGATAAGATTTGTTTCATTTTCATTCAGCCAGAAATCCCATCCAATTGCCATTGATACATCAGTTTTCGTGCCTGCATAATTTCTTTGCTACTTTTTTTACCGGTTTATTTCAAACAGTTTTTTTAAATTTTCAATTACTTGAGATTCTGCGATTCATATAATATTGTAACACTCCACGCCCTTTTCATATTTTAATAATTCACGCATTCAACAATCCCGGCAGTTTTCTCAGCAAGGACTCTCATGACCTTCCAGCAAATTCTCGATAAATACCGCAAAATATCGCATTCACAAAGAGACAAGGGCGATCGGTTTGAGTGCTTAATGCAGGCCTACATTAAGACTGACCCCAAATACGCCTATTCCGTTAAAAACGTGTGGCTGTGGAATGAGTTCCCGGGCAAAGCAGATCTCGGTGGACAGGATACCGGAATCGATCTGGTGGCACTCACAAATAATGGCGATTACTGGGCTGTGCAGTGCAAGTGTTATCAGGAAGAGACCACAATAGATAAGGGCGAAGTGGATTCCTTTCTTGCCACATCAAGCAGGGAATTTAAGGGCGTGGATATGAAAACCACCCGCTTTTCTCACCGGTACTGGATATCTACAACAAATAAGTGGGGGAAAAACGCCGAAGAAGCGATTCAGAATCAAAATCCACCCGTTTCCCGAATAAATCTTTATGAATTGCAGCAGGCTCCGGTCGATTGGAAAAAACTTGAGAAAGGGATCAGTGGCGAAGATTCACGCGCGCCCAAAAAAGAGATCCGCGCTCACCAGAAAACCGCTCTTGATGATACCCATGCCTATTTTAAAACTGAAGATCGCGGTAAACTGATCATGGCGTGTGGCACAGGCAAAACGTTCACATCACTGCGTATCGCAGAAAACCAGACGAATGGAAAGGGGCTTATACTTTTCCTGGTGCCATCCATTGCGCTTCTTGGGCAGACTCTTCGGGAATGGACCGCGGATGCCAATGAACCGATTAATGCCATTTGTATCTGTTCCGATCCTGAGATCTCCAAAAAGAAGAGTAAAAATGATGAAACCAGCAGTTTCAGTGTAGTGGATCTTGCCCTGCCTGCTTCTACAAATGTAAAGAATATCAAAAATCAGTTTACACAGATCCGCGCGAATGGTAAAAAGGGGATGACTGTGGTGTTTTCCACCTATCAGTCCATAGAGGTGATAGCAAAGGTTCAAAAAGAGCTTCTCAAAAAGGATAAAAATTACGGTATCTTTGATCTTATTATCTGTGATGAAGCGCATCGCACCACTGGAGTTGCCCTTACCACCGAAGACTCACCTGCTTTTATCAGGGTGCATGATAATAAATTTATAAGAGGACGCAAGCGTCTCTACATGACCGCTACTCCCAGACTATACAGCGCGGATGCCAAGGGGAAGGCGGCCCAGGCTGATGCGATACTCTGTTCCATGGATGATCCGTCAATTTACGGTGAAGAGATCTACAGAATCGGGTTTGGTGAAGCGGTGGAGCGTGATCTGCTCACCGATTACAGAGTGCTTATTTTAACCCTGAGTGATAAAGATGTACCCCCGGCTGTGCAGAGTGTTATTTCTGATGAAAACAATGAGATTAATTCCGATGATGCATCAAAACTTATAGGCTGTATCAACGCGCTCTCCAAACAGGTTCTGGGTGATGGTGGTGTGATTAAAAGCAGCGATCCTGAACCGATGAAACGAGCTGTCGCGTTTTGCCGTACTATCATAGAGTCAAAGAAAATTACCGCTACATTCAATACCACTACCAATACCTACCTGCGTTCCCTTCCTGCAGAGAAACAGGAGCAGATGGTGTCGGTTGCAGCAGAGCATATCGATGGAACCATGACTGCTCCGCAAAGAGATGAGCTTCTAGGCTGGTTGAAATCTGATTTTGACAACAACGAATGCCGTGTTCTTACCAATGTGAGATGTCTCAGTGAGGGTGTGGATGTGCCATCACTGGATTCTGTAATGTTTCTCTCCGCAAGAAATTCACAGGTGGATGTGGTACAGTCTGTGGGGCGGGTGATGAGAAAGGCGCCGGGTAAAAAGTATGGCTATATTGTTATCCCGGTTTTAGTGCCATCCGATGTGGAAGCGGACAAGGCGCTCGATGACAATGAGCGGTATAAGATTGTGTGGTCTGTGCTCAATGCGCTTCGTGCCCATGATGACAGGTTCAATGCTACGGTAAATAAAATAGAGCTCAATAAAAAACGGCCGGCGCAGATTCTTGTAGGGCGGCCGGAGTATACATACGAAAAAGGCGAACCTGTCTCAACTGCGGAAAACCGTGCAAAGTATGGGAAGAGTTCAGAGCTGAGTGAGCAATTGGCTCTTCAGTTCGAGCAGTTGCAAAATGTTGTATTTGCCAGGATGGTGGAAAAAGTTGGTGACAGAAGATACTGGGAGCAGTGGGCAAAAGCGGTTGCAGAGATTGCCGAGAAGCAGCTCGCGAGAATCAAGCGTCTTATTGCAGAGGATGGCGAGCACAGAAAAGCCTTTGATGAATTCTTGAATGGACTGAAGAAAAATATCAATCCATCAATTACTGAGCGTGAAGCGGTTGAGATGCTTTCCCAGCATGTGATTACAAGGCCGGTTTTTGATGCGCTCTTTGAAGGGTACTCTTTTGTAAAAAACAACGCAGTATCGGTGACAATGCAGAAAATGCTTGATCTCCTGGAAGCGCAGGCACTTGAAAAGGATGCCAGAGTTCTGGATAAATTCTATGACTCTGTTCGCAAGCGCGCTGCGGATATCGATAATGCCGAAGGTAAACAGAGAATAATTATCGAGCTTTATGACAAGTTCTTTAAAACCGCTTTCCCCCGGATGGTGGAAAAGCTTGGTATTGTGTATACTCCTGTAGAGGTGGTGGATTTTATCATCCACTCTGTTGAGGATGTCCTTCAGAAAGAGTTTAAAAGAAGCCTCTCTGATGAAAACATCCATATTCTCGATCCCTTTACTGGTACAGGAACTTTTATAACGAGGCTTCTTCAGAGTGGACTGATAGGTGAAAAAGATCTGGCCAGAAAGTATAAAAAAGAGATACACGCCAATGAGATTGTTCTTCTGGCATATTACATAGCTGCGGTGAATATCGAAAATGCCTATCATGATATGATGGGAAAGAAGGGTCGTTATAAATCCTTTGATGGAATCTGTCTCACCGATACCTTTCAGCTTGGCGAGACCGATGAGAGTGCATCATTTATATCGGAGATGTTTCCGCAGAATTCAGAGAGGGTAAACTACCAGAAGAAAGCTCCTTTGCGGGTGATTATGGGAAATCCGCCGTATTCTGTGGGGCAGAAATCGGCAAATGATAATGCTCAGAATCAGAAGTATACGCTTCTCGATGGACGGATTGCTGAAACGTATGCTAAAGGCACAAAAGCCGTAAATAAAAACTCTCTTTATGACTCTTATATCAAGGCATTCAGATGGAGTACCGACAGACTGGATCCAAAAAATGGCGGGATAATCTGTTTTGTATCGAATGGTTCATGGCTTGATGGCAATGCTCAGGATGGTTTTCGCAAATGTCTGGAAAAGGAGTTTTCGAGTATCTATGTGTTTAATCTGAGAGGGAACGCACGAACACAGGGTGAAGTTCGAAGAAAAGAGGCTGGCAACGTTTTCGGTTCTGGTTCACGTACCACAATTGCGATTACACTGCTTGTAAAAAAGGCGGAAAAAAGTAATAAAAAGGCAGTGATCTATTATCATGACATTGGTGATTATCTGAACAGGGATGAGAAGCTTGCGATCCTGAGCAGATTCGGATCAATAGATAATAGTGAGTTGAAATTAAGGAAACTGACTCCTGATGAACATGGGGATTGGATAAGCCAGAGGAATGAAGCTTTTTGCGGGCTTATTCCTTTGGGGGATAAAAGTAGCAAAATCAACGAAACAGTTTTTTCTCCCATTTACTCTAATGGTGTTAAGACCAACCGTGATGCCTGGTGTTATAATTCTTCAAAACAAAACGTAATTAGAAATATTCAAAAAACGATTTCTTTCTTTAATGATCAAACAAAGCACTATCAACAACAATGTAAGAAGGACAACACCGGAAAAGTTGAGAATATAATTACTTTTGATTCTACTAAAATTTCATGGGACCGGGAAAATAAAGCTGATGTTATAAAAGGAATACAGTATGTTTTTGAAGAAAATTGTTTGCAGATAGGACATTATAGACCTTTTTTCAAACAAAACATTTATTTTAACCGAAAATTAAATAACTGTATCTATCAACAATACAAACATTTTCCAAATGTGGAACTCGGAAATATAGTTATATGCGTTTCAGGAACAAACAAAGGTTTTTACTCATTTATTGCCAACTGTATACCTGATTTGCATTTGATTGGTGATACCCAAGCCTTCCCCCTCTACTACTACGAAGAGCGCCAAAAACAAGCCCCCTCCCTCTTCGATAATGCAGACGACAACGAATTCATCCGCCGCGATGGAATCTCAGATTTCATCCTGCAGCGCGTAAATAAAATGTACGGCAAAAACGTTACCAAAGAGGATATCTTCTACTATGTATACGGTATTCTCCATAACCCGCAGTACCGGAAAACGTTCGCCAATGATCTCAAAAAAATGCTCCCCCGTATCCCGCTTGTCGATGAACCACGCGACTTCTGGAAATTCAGCAAAGCCGGACGCGAACTCGCTGATCTTCACATAAACTACGAAACCGTCCCTGCCAACAAGCAAGTAAAAGTAAAAGGAGCCAAAAAAGGGATCTTCACCGTAGAAAAGATGCGCTTTCCCAAAAAAGGCCAAAAAGACACCATAATCTTCAACAACCATATCACTATCGAAAACATCCCGGAAAAAGCCTACGAGTATGTTGTCAATGGCAAAAGCGCAATCGAATGGATTATGGAACGCTACCAGGTGACAGTGCATAAAGACAGCGGGATTAAGAATGATCCGAACGACTGGGCAAAAGAGGTTGGGAATAAGAGGTATATTCTGGATTTACTGATTAGTGTGGTGGAGGTTAGTGTGAGGACTGTGGAGATTGTGGAGGGGTTGCCGGTGTTGAGGTTTTGAGTGGGGGGGGGTTAATAAAATGAATAAAGATCTGAAATACTTGGCCCTGAAAATTGATGATGCATTAGACCGGTATAATCTCCCAGCATTACGGGAGGTGCTTGCAGAAATCAATACCATTGATATTGATCAAGAAGACATCTCAAAACTGGATAGGCGGGACAAACCTCAATAACGCTGTTTATATTCCGTCACACCAATCACGTATACCAGAGCTTATGCGTGTCCTGGAAAAATTTTGGCATAACGACTCCATTCAAGTACCTGACCTCATTCGTATTGCCTTAAGCCCAACCAAAGCCTTACGAGTACATCGTAAACGGCAAAAGGGCAATTGAATGGATTATGGAGTGATACCAGGTCACGGTGCAAAGGTAGTTTTACAAGAAGAATTTTTCATATGTTGCTGCATTAAAGGATGTTTGCGTGATTTTTAAAGAAGGTTTGTATAATTTCGAAAAGGTTATTAACATGCTGAAGCATGATTGTCGGTGGGCACTTCAAAATAGGCCACTTATGGGCACTTCAAAACCAGCCACTTTTCAGGTAAAATATATTGTTTTACACCTCCTTTTTAGATTTATTGTTCAACCGATAACTTTTCCCTTTAATTGTAAACACGTTAGCATTTTCAAGGAATCGGTCCAGAATCGCTGCAGTGGCAGCAGTATCACCTAGAATGATATTCCAATCTGATACGATTCTATTTGTTGCAATAATAGTTGATCCAGTCATATGTCGCCTATGTATTACTTCAAGAAGATCATCGGCAGCATTCTGGGGCATTTTCTTCATCCCGAGTTCATCAATTATCAAAAGGTTTACTTTAACAAGGCCTTTTAAATAATCACGTCTTTGCCTTGCGGTTTCAAAATCAGACATTTCAAGCACTAAATCGAAAGCACTTTTATACAGGACTGTATACCCATTGTGTATTGCAGATATTCCAAGACCTATAGCAAGATGCGACTTTCCGACACCCGGGGGACCTACAAAAAGTATGTTATGGTTTTTAAAGATAAAGGTAGAGGTGCATAACGCCAGAACATCTTTTTTCTTTATCGTTGTATTGAATTCAAAATCGAAATCATCAATCGTTTTTAGCAGTGGGAACCGTGCCAGTTTGATACTGCGGTTAAGAAGGTTGCCTTGACGGCGGGCCAACTCGTCTGAAACCAGATTGTGAAGGAAATCCAGATAATCAAGCTCATGGCTGCGAGCCTCCTGGTAACGCACAGGAAGGTTAATGGCCATACCACCTATGCGGAGGGATTTTAATGAGATTTGCAATGCATCTATAGTCATAATGAAGTCCTTTCGTTAATTAATGTTTCATATTCGTTAAGAGAACGTATCAGTTCGTGGCTTTGTGTTAATGTCGAGTTGTTTTCCTCTGTTTGCGGGTTAGTGGCATACTTTACACATAACGCCCGGAATTTCTGGAATCGAACCGGAGAAGATACAAGAGTATTTCTGGCAGCACTTTCTACAACATCTTTATCATATTTTTTTGATACGCTGAGAATACCTCGAACACGTCGTATTGAAAGTGGGTCATCTGTACACAAAATTTCATACACCAAATTATTAAGAGCCGGACTAATATCACGTGCTTTACGACAGTAATACCGTTCCTGGCTCTCAAGGTTTGGATGCTTCCACTTTGGCAAACACTGCGTGGCGTCACTGACTGCACCTTTGCGTTCAAGGCGCATATGTGCTATAGCAAGCTGTCCTCCGGAATAAATTCGTACATATTGCTTGTTGTAATGAACCACAACCTTTTCACCAACCAAACGGGGAGGAACACGATAGAATCCTCTTTTTACTTCAATGCATCCGTTAACATCTACTTTGCGGACGCGTACTGTAAAAAACACAAAAGGCTGTTGCGCCAGGGGACGAAGACGAGGACGTTCGATATCGCAGAACAGTTTCCACACCTGACAGCGTGTAGTTCCGTGAATACGTGTACGTGCCCATCGTTTGTTCCAGTGTCGCAAATATGCATTAGCTTCTTCAAGACTGTTAAACACCTTTCCGTCAAGGGCATTATGCTTGGTATAACTGACATCCCTTTCGACAACTCCTTTATGCTCCGGGCGACGTGGTATACAGGGATTTGCAGCAAAGCCCCAATGCATAGCGAATTTCAAATACGTTTCATTAAGAATCGGATCAAACAGGCTTGCTTCAATAACACCGGCTTTCAGGTTATCGATGGTAACTATTTCGGGTACACCACCGAAAAAAGCAAACGCGTGTTCATGGCAACGCAGAAATGTTTCCAGGTCTTGTTTCTCAACAAGTTCCTCATATGCATGTTTACTGCAGCTAAGGGTCATTTTGAAAAACCATACCCTTTTCCATTTTCCTCCAATAAGAATACGACAGGTCGCTTTGCCAAAATCAACCTGAGCTTCACGGCCTGGCAGATGTTCAAGGCGATCGGCGAAACCCCGAACCCTTTTACGCAGTTTACGGGCGTATCGCTTTACTGCATCGTAGCTGCCCGTATAACCATGTTCTTCAACCAAATCCTGATAAATCCGCTGTGCTGTAAGCTTTTGAATAAGAGCATCGCGAATCGTTTGTGTATAAGGTTGGATCTGAGTGCTATTGGTAGTGGGCAAGGGTGGAAGGTCGGCGGGCACTTCTGGCCGGTTTTGTTCAGAATCTCCCGCTGAGTCGGTGGGCACTTCTGGCCGGTTTTGAAATGTTTTCCTGTATTTAGCTACTGTACCTCGGTTGATACCAGTACCACGACTTATGGCCCGATCTGTCCAACCTAAATTTGTAAGTACTTGAATTTGTTGCTGTTTCTCCATGTTCAGATTGTTCCCCATGGTTCTATTCATCCTTCCTGTTGAAGCCTGCAAAAAGAATGAAATAAATTATTATGGGTTAATTACTCAAGTGGCTGGTTTTGGGCTCCAAAAAGTGCCCATCTCTGGCTTGTTTTAACTGCCCGCTAACAAGGCATTTTGCCGAATGTACGTACCCCCGCCAAAGCGTAGTCGAAAACGCACCGTTACACATGCGCAAAACGGCTGCTCGGCCGATGCTCTCTTTGTGGTGCTCGATGCCCCGGATATGATAGATTACCAGAAAGAAGATTTGAATTTATTCCGTTGTGGAATATTCCGGTATTATTACTCTACAGACTTCGAAGGGTATCTTGTATTAAGCACGGAGTTGTGGTTGAGCAGATTCCCTGGGCTAAAGGAAAAGAACAAACGACTACAGCATTCCAGATCTTCCTTTTCTTTTTTAAGATTAAAAATTCTCGGTTTATTAAAGAGAATTAAAATAAGTAAGGGGGAAATAAAGTGGAAAGAGAATACATTGTCAACAGGATTTAAATCGGTACTCTACAAAGGGAATAACCATATTCCACTATTAAGAATGTCTAACTGCCGCATTCGTTTGCCAGCTATACCGATTTTTCTACATACCTGAGTAATCATTACATCAGCGCCCCCCTTTTTTATCGAAAATGCATGGGTTTTAACAGAAAGGCTTTCAGGTTTAAGGCAAAACCTTAGGGGTTACTTTACAGACCTTTTAAATTTATTTACAAAGCTTTAAAAAATACTTTACAAAGCTTTAATATTTAGAAAAAAAGCATATGGGGTTGAACCCAAAAGCTTTTGGGGCAAGCTCATAAGCTTGGTACTTTAACGGAAAAAGCTTTGGGGATTAAGCCGGGAAGCTTAGGCATTTAACGAAAAAGCTTTTGTGTTTGAGCTGAAAAGCTTTTTGAAATATACCCATAACCTTGATAATTTAACGCAAAAGCTTTAAGGGCAAGTCTGGAAACCTGGCACTTTAACGAAAAAAGCTTTGGTGATTAAGCCCGGAAGCTTAGGCATTTAACGAAAAAACTTTTGGTTATTAACTACCAAGCTTTCAAAAAATGGTTTTGTATTGCGCGCCGAAGCACTATTATGATGCTGGTGGACCCCAATCGAGGGTGGAGGAAGCCGTACTGCATTGGACACAGCCGGCAGACAGTGTCGAAATGATATCATCTACGACTTCACACAATTTAATGATTGTAAACTGGTGTTTGTGGAAAAAAAGAGCAGCATTTCGGTCCTGGGTGGTGGGTGTATGGGCATTTGTGACCTGTTTGATACAGAAAATGGGCTTTTAAGCCTCGAAAATATGGTTGTTTGGAACGTTTTGTACGTGAAATCAATGATTTACCGTGGTCCGACCCCAGCCTTTGACCCAGCCTTCCTGAGAACAGAGTTTATAAGGTCCCAGCAGATAATTGAAAGTATATAACCACAAAAAGCTACAAGAATTGCACTAAGGGAACTTCCGATAAGAAGCGGTTCCCCCCGAGATATTAATGAATTGGGGATATCAATACAAAATGGCGAACTCTGCCACAAAGATGTACCCATTATCCATTTACCAAACTTGTACTGTGAAATTAGAATCGCAGGAGCTGTTATGGGGTTTGTTATAAATGTAAAAAGAACAGTCGCGGAAAGATTCGCACGTATTAAAATCGCTATTGCAATGCAGCTAATGATCTGAAATCCATAGATTGGCAATAACCCGAAAAAAAGTCCTAACGCTATTCCTTTTGTAATTCCATCCTTTGATGGTAACCACAAATCATGATCAAAAAGATATTCACCAAAAATTTTATGAGCAGTTGTTCCCTTTAGGTGTTTTTTTCTGAATCTGTACTTGAGAAAAAGATATTTAATAAATCGAAAACTGTTCTTTTGGCGTAACAAAGTATGACCCGGTATTGGTAAATGTCAATTATTTACAATCATGCCAGTAGAAAAAACAAGCATGAATGCAAGCCACAAGTAAAGAAGAATGTTATTGAGAAACTGCTCTGTTACTGATTGAACCTCTTCTTTGTTGCTTTTTTTTGCAACAAGGCGTTTCTCTTTGATGTGTTTATAAATCGAAAAGGATGTCCATATAAGAAAAACAAAACCTGTAATTTTAATTAAAATTGTACTTAAATCCATAATAAAACCTCGTTAATAATTGTAAAACATAACCGAAAAATTCGTTTCTTCCATAATAATTATTGTTATTTGCTGCCAGAGGAATCTGACGATCTCTCTATATTGATTTTGTTTACAGTAAGTCGACGGTGTGCTATTTCAAGATCATTCCATAAAAGTACAAATTCGTAATTACCCTCATGAGGAAGAGGAAGACCATTTATGTTTCCACCAATTTCGACAACTGCACGCCTGTTTTCCGGTTTTTTTACTTCCCACGGCGGCAATTTCATAAAGAATTCACCATTTTCTTTTCTGAAAACAAGTTGTGTCGTTCCATCTGATGCAACATCAGTCATGGCAATATAAACTGCACAATTGCCATGCTTTGAAGGAAAACTTGGGCTGTTTATAGAGCTGAATGTTCCGGAAAGAATGCTTTTACCTGTATGTGCATCCCGATAATAATAATCACATATTACCATCGCAAGTACTATTGGTCTCATTTAAAACCTGTTCTTAAAATTTCCTGCTGATAAAGCTGTTGTTACTTAAAACAGGAAAAAAACTCAAAAAATGATTAAAATTCTATCAATTCTGGACAAAAAACAATAATAAAAACATTAAACTTACAGTTTGATTTAAAAATAATGTTTTCAGTATGTATTTGTGGTTGTTAAAATTATCTCCATTCAGAGCATTAAATATAATTGATGTTAAAATAATCTGATGCGTTTCATTGTAGTAAATAAAAAAATCAATTTTTTACCGATTTGAAACGAAATGAAAAGAATCGGGATATGACCGTTTTTCCAGAAATTAGACTTGACTTTAAATGAAACTGAATATAGCTTTATAGCTTTCCTGGCCCCAAAAAAAGATTCGATTTACCTGGTGATGAGCTGCATAAACCTGCTTATCAAAGTATATCGTAAACTTCAGTTTTAAGTAACATGAACTGTTTTAAACATAATTACAGGCCGGTTTTTTATCATGTTAATCATAATGTTTTTTAAACATTAATTGTTACAGAAAGAGAGATAATGGGATTACGTAAAGAGGAGATTAATAGAAAACTGCTTCATTTGTTTGCATTACTAATGCCTGTTGGAATATTTTATTTCCCCAAATGGTCTATTCCGGAATCGGTTCCGTTAGGTATTTTAGCTTTTTTATTTGCCGGATCGGTTGTAGTTGAAAATCTTCGTTTTCGTATCCCTTCAATTCAGAAACTTTTTTTACGTTCTGTCGGATCGATGCTTCGTGATGAGGAAACAAATAAAACCACTGGTTCCACTTACATAATCGGAGCAGCACTTCTCTGTTCAATTCTCTTTTATAATCATCCCCATATCTCTTTTATTGTTTTAACCCTTTTTATACTTGGTGATGCTATTGCAGCAATTGTTGGACTCAGTATCGGGAAAATAAAAATCGGTAAAAAGAGTCTTGAAGGGTCTGCTGCATGTTTTTTATTGTGTATGATCCTCTTCCATGCTGTATTTCCTTTTCTCCCAGGACTTCTTGAAAGCTGGGGAGGGAAAATGCCTTTTATAATATCTGTTATATCGTCATTGGCTATAACAGTTTTTGAATTGATCCCTCTCAAAATACACAGAAAAATCGTAATCAATGACAACCTGGCTGTTCCGGTAATTGCAGGGTATATTATGCTGGGATTATCTGTATTGATTTCTGTATAAGGGCAGGCCGGAAATGTAATATAAAACAACAGGTTTCAATAAAACATGTCCAGATAAAAATGCATTACTGGCGTATAAAACTTTAAATCGTTCCATTTCGTGTTCAGATGTTTGCCCCAAACCAGATCAAAACAGACACTCCTGGTAAAATCAGGTGCGATGATGCGCAACCCTAAACCAACACCTGTGCCACTTTCTGTTTTTTTACCACTTAAATCAAACAGATCCTTTAAATTACCTGACAAACGACCATAATCAAAGATTAATGCACCGTCAACATGATATCTGATTTCTGCCAGAGCTTCACTTATTGCATTGAGAAATTGTAGTCGAAGCGGGGGAAATGAGTAGATTGGGAATTTATACTCAATTCCAAGTAGAATCCCGTTGTTGGAACGGTACCCCAAAGTTGATCGGCTGTATCCTCTGACTGTTCCTGCATCCCCATAATAGAACCAGTACAAACGACCTGCTTCATTGTTTCTTAATACAGCACCCATTCTATAGGCAAACTTGTCTTTAGAGAAAAATCCGCGATGGTACAACCGAAAATTAGTATTAAATTGTAAATATGCATTGTTGAATCCGGAATAAAGATGATTCGACTTGATTCTTGTATACAGATACCATCCTCTGGAAGGGTCGTAGCTGCTATTGCGGAAATCGCTTAACCATGCAATGTCGCTATAGAGTTCATAAGCCTTGAATGTATCTATAAATACTGTTTCCGAATCAGTTTCGAAAGCTTTTTTGTACTGAAAAGTTTCGCGAGTAAATGATGGCTGCAGTCCCAGGCTGATACTGGAGTTTTTAAATGTTTTTCTCCCGACTGAAAGAATAGAAGACGTTCTGATGTTATTGCTGTTTTGATTAAGATCTGGGTAGTAATTAACAGAAGCACCTGTTCTTATATACCAGGATGAAGGCAGAAGCGGTTTATACCATGTTAAAGCAGCACCCCTGGCATCCCAGAAACTTATTGAAGTGCGTAATCGCTCCATTTTACCACGAAAATTTATATGCTCAACTCCAAGCTGCAAACGCCACCATACTTCCCTTTTTCCATATTTCCTGTTGTATAATTCCCCGCCAATATCAGATGGAAGCAGATAGAATTTTTCGGTGACCATTATATAAATGTGTGGTCCGTCTTCTTTGAAAAGAGTGAAAACGTCTGTCTTTGAGAACAAGTTTGTGGATTCGAGACACAATTCACCAAAATTAACTTTTATTGAATCGTATAAATCCCCTTCATTAACACCAAAAATCAATTTGATTGTTTCTGTTTTAGTTACTTTGTTACCGTGGATATTGATACTTTTGATAATTCCGTTACTGGATTGAGCAGATATATCAGATGTAGTTGCCTGAATTGAGTATTCAACTGCAAATAAAATGAAAAAAAACAGTTCAAGAGTCTTTTTGTGCAAAATGAAAAAAACCTGTTCCTGGTTAGAAGGGGGAAAAAAAAGCGGAAGGTCTGTAAGCCGGGTTCTGTCTTCCCTGATAATACAGAGGAGGCAGTCATTTATCTGGCTCCAAAAAAATGGAGCATTGAGCGACCTACCCGAGGGAATAAAAACGGACAGCTTTCTCCTGAAATAAACAGGAAATCCCTTCTACTTGGTCTTGCACCGGATAGGGTTTACCAGCTCCCTTTTAGAGGGACGGTGGGCTCTTACCCCGCCTTTTCACATCTCACCCTGTAACCCGCACGACACGGGGCAGAGCGGTCTATTCTCTGTGGTACTTTCCATACCCTTACGGGTTCCTCACTCTTCATGAGGTATCCTGTCCTGTGGTGCCCGGACTTTCCTCTGGAGATTCAAAACGAATTCCAGCGACTGCCCGACCTTCCGCCTGAAAAGAAATATAGTATAATAATTACGTATTTGGGGCAGCAATGTGAAGTATTTGCATTATTACCTGCTAATACCAATAAAAAATTTAACTGATTCATTGTTAGCTGGATTTGTTATATCTTCTGCACGAACTATTCCAAGATAAGTACCAGAACCTGCTATTCTTCCATACCGGTTCCGTCCATTCCAGATAAAAGTCAGCATTGAAGTATTTGACTTTTTACTCTCTTTTTTCTGTGAATGAACAAGATTTCCTACCGCATCATAAATAAAAAAATCTGCTTTTATATTTACACTTTCTCTGGTTTTTATAAAAGGATCTATTTGAACTTTAAAAGAACTGTTTTTTCGTGGGTTAAAAGGGTTCGGCCCCCAGGATATCTTGATTTGCAACGCAGCAGGTCGTATGTTGAGAAGTGCCCGACGATTCATAGAGTTAGATTGAAAGTTTTTGTGTGGATCACATATCGATGCTGTTGGATTGATCCATACAGAATCTCCGGCAGAGAAGTAGACAGAATCCGGTTTTGTTTCTTTAACCAGAAACAGATATCGGTTACCGGATTGCCGCAAGAAAGTAATGCTGACATTATAACCGATCCCGGAGCTTTTTTTGAAAAGGAAAGGCTCTTCATTTTCGGAAATATTGATTATTTCGGATAAAACAACTTCCAGAGTATCTGGTTGAAAAAGGGATCGGTTCGTATCCGGTGTTGCCGGATACAGTGTCGCAGAAATCAGTACCGGTGCAGCACTGTCTTCAATGAAAAAACTTGAAGTTACCTGGGGAAAACTGTGATCAATAAAGAGTGCATTCATTCTTCCGGATGTCATAATATCCATATCCTCAAAAGCGTTTTTGATATTGATTACAACATGCGTACTGTCGATTCCGTACCGAAGCCGTTCTTCAGAGATTGTATCTGTGAGGAATGTACTCCAGGAGATGATATAGGAAATTTCAGACAGATTTACTGCTTTGTCAAATTCAACCATGCATTCATCAACAAAACCATCAGCATCAGTATCAGAATAAAAAGAGTAAATAATTTGGGGCATTTTTTCCCGTATCTGAAGTGGAACAGGACGGTTAAGAGGATGAGCCTTATTGTTGAATAGATCTGTCAGAGGACCGGATGAATATATTTTGATACTGTCACCTTTTGAGAGTTCATATTCACCTGTTTTTGTAATTATAACCTTGAATGTATCGGCAAACTGCTCAAGAAGCTCCACTTCAAGAGTAAAAAACGTATCCGGTTTTATTAGTAAAAGAGAATTTCCAGTGATCGAAAGGGGTTTTACCGGTTCTGTAAATGTTAAAAGAATGGTATCCTGTTCACCTGAAGACTCAACAAGGGTTGCACTCCTCAGGAGTGGTCCCACACTGTCTTCTATATTGAAATGTATTATTTCCACAGGATCTGAGAATGTTGTATCATAAGAATAGCTTATTCCAAGCCGGTTCGAACCGGAGAATGTTGTAATTTCCTGTTCGAAGGGGTCCGGAAATACAACTGTTAACTGTTTTTTATTGAGAGTATCGGGAAACATATCTTTTGGATAAATGATTTTGCTGTCAAGAATTGAAGGCCAGGAAAAAAGGATTGAATCCGGTAATCTGGTCAGTTCATGTTCAAAGTAAATTTCAGCCCGGTCAACTTTTCCATAGCTGTTATCACAATGGTAAGATGCATGAAGAACCGGATTCGTGATTCTGTGCGGCTTTGGTTGTTCTTTAATGGTAAAACTTATAGCTCCACCTTGAGATGGGTCGGTCTGGGAACTGAATCGAACGATGTAATTACCGGGATCAAGTTCAGTCAATGCAGATTCGTCAATAACAATTGTGCTGAAATCTGCAGAAATGGTAATGCCACCAAATGATGTCCCTGAAGAGAGTTGTTGCGGGTATTCAAATGAAGGGCCTTCAATTGTGAATTTTACAACAGCGCGAATGGTATCAGTAGGCTCTTCACTGAAATTACAGGAGAGATTGCTTGATGTAATTTTTTCGTACATGTCATACTGGATTATGCCTTCGGAAATCGTGGATGTTTCATAAAAAAGTCTGCTGCTGGTTCTCAAATCAATAGAAGTAACTATTCTGAAATTTGATCCGCAGCAGTGTCTTTCTGCAAAGAAAAGTTTGAAATTGTAGGTGCTTCCTTCAGTCAATCCAATGGTGTCGAGGTCGACAGCACCACTGACAGGACCATGGACACCTCCTATGTCAACGACAAGTGAACTGTCAATAAAGACCCACACATCATCATCACCCCTGAAATAAAATGTCTGTCCTTTTTTGTATTCGAATTCACACTCCATTTCCATAGTGAAATAATAGTTATGGCCGCTTCTGACACTGTAATTTGGATTTGGAACTGTTCCGTTTTCATCAAGGTATTGAAAATCATCCAGAGGATAGAATGCATCAGTATCGTATTCATACAACCCGTCAGAATTTTTTGTCAGAATAAGATTATGGCACTTTTCATTTGTATGATCGCTTTCAAAGGTTTCGGCAATAAACCAGTCATCAAACTGTTCTGAAGTACAGGCAGTATCGGTTTTTACTGGTTTACCATCATCTGACAGCCGTTTTTCAATCATTCCGATCAGATGCCCGTTACACTCTTCGTTCTGGAAATCAGGGTGTTCTTCTGCTTTGTCACGAAGAATGGCTGCCACAGTAATTGTATCGCAGTTCCCTTCAATACCGGGGAAATAATCAACAACAGCGGGTGCTCCAGAGGGGAGCGGATCGGGGTAAATCCATAAAGTATCAGAACTTTTGAAAAACTCGCTCAGGTTTATAAAATTGGTGTCGTCTGTTCCGTTAAGCGCGTATGAAGTGCTGTCGAGCGAGTTAAAGAAGCGGACGAGTACTTCTTCGCTGGTATCCATATGGTTGTATCTGAACCATTTACAACTGTTTTGATATCCTCTTAACTTTAGTGTAGTCAGATTTTTGATATCTATAACGGCTCCACCAAGATCCCAGGGCTTATAGAAAAATAGGACTTTGCTTTCTGGCGGGATAAAAGAGTAGAGTGGATCAGAAGAGAGGTCGTCAATTGTAATCCATACTTCATCATGATCGGGGTGATCAGAAAAGATTTCCTGAAAAATCATTTGAGTTGAACCGGGATATTTTTGGGAACTGTCGAATTCCACATACTGAGTTTTTATATAACTGACAAGCTCAAAACGGCTGTTGGTTTCCTGTGTAGCGTTTTCAAACGTGAAACTGAACCAGTTGGCACCTTCATAAGCCATTTTATCTCCAGGATACCAGTTTTGGTCGTGCTGGACATAAAGACCATTTTCCAGTCTGTCGGGATTGCCTTTCCATGGATGCAAAACATGAACGGTTATTTCTGGATATGTGGTTGTTATTGTTAAAAACAGAAAAAGATAAAAACGATTCAAAAAACGTTTGAACATAAAAATATCCATGTATAAAACAGATTCTCAAAAAAAGATAGTTGCCAGAAATAATGATCTTACCATGATAATTATAAAGAAAAACCACTCAGTATGGAATTTTTTTATCAATTGTATCCGAAATATGAGAATGATATATACAATTAATATCACAAACTGCATTAAATCAGGATAATACAATGCAAATGACAAAAATGTTTATAAATATTGCATTGACCGGATTCAATTAAAGCCATATAATAATATAGAATACGACTCCATCTGCATCATCTGCTTAATTAAACCAGACATCTGACTTTAAAATAGTAATCGTGACCTGGTGAAAATCCAGAAAATAAGTTTTCATGTTTGAGAGATAAAATTCCATGCGATCTCTTTTTTATAGAAAACCTCTCTATTTTTTAATTATTGCGGTAATTTTGTTTTGTACCGTGCCAATATTTGCGGACAATTATTCTGATGATCACAATGATGGTAATCTTAACGGCTGG
>JAAYEB010000119.1 GCA_012728995.1 Fibrobacter sp.
ACAAACTGGAACATTCTAAGTTCAAATATCAGTAACAATCTGATATTTATCAAACAATTTAATGAATCTGAAATAATTACTGTTACAAACGAAGGAGAAATATATAAATCTCAAAATAATGGGGAAAACTGGACTTCTGCCGGATCTTTAGAAGATAAAGAAATCGTTAGAAATGTTTATTTAAGTAATTCCGGGAAATTATGGTTTCTTACAGAAAACGGTGGAATTTACGTATCGGATGATACAGGAAAAACCTGGGAAACGAAAACATCTGCGGTAAGCACTCCTCTTCTTAGAATATCCTTTTATGATGATAATACCGGATGGATAACCGGTGATCACGGTGTTGTATTAAAAACAACTAATGGTGGCGAATCGTGGACAAAATTGACCGGACCGGATAATAACCATCTAAGCCGATACCATTTTATAAATGAATCTGAAGGCATTGTCTTGTCTCATTATGGGAAAATTTTTAAAACTTATGATGGTGGTGAAACCTGGGAACTAAAAGCTGATTATGAATTCAGCTCTGAAAACAGGGGGTGGGCTGCACTGGAAGCCAAATCGGCAAATGAATTTTATGCAGTCGCTACCAATCTGCATACAGTATACCTCTCAACTGATACAGGAAAAACATGGGAACTTAAAACAACACATGACGGCAACACAGGCCTTTCCGGTGCTTATTACACTGACGGAAAACTGATTGTATTGGGAACCAAAGGACAATTCGCCTTCTTTGATGAAAATTCGGCCAAATGGAATTATGCGAATTTTGATACCAGCATTAACATTTCATACCTGGATTTTTCTGAGTTCGGAATAACTTTATGCGGATCTAACGGATTTGTTGCGCGTAATTTTGGAACCACCACACAAAATCCTCAAAACACATACGCAATCTCTATTGATACAAGTGTTGCACATGAATCACTTGATACTGTCCGGTTCAGTTTTAAAGACAAATTAATTGAAAATTTTACAACATGTCTTAATGTCAAAATAATTTCTGACAGTACAAACAAACGTTTTGCAACATATGCATGCCTTGACAGCCACATGTGGATTGAGGGTGATTCAGTTATTGTGGTAGCATTCGAACACTATCCAAACCTTGGGATGGATACCGGAACCATCGGAATTGTTTTTGATAAAATATTATTTGCAAATGGCGACAGTTTATCCGGCGACACAGTTTATTTTCGCTGGTCGGCATCCGGTATGCCTGTTGTAAAAAAATCAGTCGACGTACCAAAACACTTTGGTGTCGGTGGAATTTCTTTTGTTCAAGGCAAAACTGCCAAAATCCAAATAGCTCTTCCCGAAGCAAGCAGCATAACCATGTCGGTCTACAATCTTACAGGCCGGATTGTAAAAACAGAAAACTTACAAAGCATGAGAGCCGGATACCATACAATAAAGTATAATTGCAGCAATTTGGCCAATGGCAATTATATCTTGAACATAAGGGCAGGAAAAAACATTGTAAATAAAAGATTAAATTTGTACAAGTAACGATTAGCTAAAACCTTTTTTGAGAAATCGGGCTGTTTGTTATCACTCAGCCCGGTTTTTTGATTTTGTTAGGATTTTGGGACGGACTATTTTTTTACTTTTTAGCTAAAAAGTAAAAAAATAGTCCGTCCCGAAAAAGAAAAAACCATCCTCTCCCGTAAACTCCAATACATTTATCACCAAAAACAATCTGATTCTGTTTATATTATTAAAGATGAACCGATAAAAACTTCTTGAAAACGGGCGCTTACAAAACTTAAAAGCAACCATGAAAAGTTACTCTAATTTCCTGTTATATTAAAATTCTTGGACTTTTTTCTTTAAAGTATGCACTAATAAATAAAGATCGGTTATTAAATCCCGGGAGTTTTTTGATGAAATTATTTCTGTTTTTGGCTGCATTATTTATTACTTCTACGTTTTCTGATGATTATGGTACAAAACAGGACAGTCTCCCTAACTGGCAGGAACGAGCATTACTGGTCCTGACCAATACATGCAGAATGAATCCCCAAGAGTACAGAGATACATATATTCAAGGCGGCCTTGACATCCTTTTACCACAAAATTACCCTTCAGTTGATCCACTTTACTGGAATTACAATCTTAACAATGCCGCGCGTGATTATGCAAACATCATGGCTGATGCCAATACATTAAGCCATGAACTTGAAGGAAAATTTTCAACCCGTTTAAGCAAATACTATTCGGGAAGAAATATTGGTGAGAACATTGCCTATGGCTACCAGGATCCTTTCGCCGTTATGATCG
>JAAYEB010000120.1 GCA_012728995.1 Fibrobacter sp.
ATGCAAAAGGTGAGCATGCGTTTGTTTGGACAAAAAATGGAGAATGGCAGGAGTGTGATTCTGATGCAGGTTCAATACTTGAAGCTGTTCAGGTAAGAGGAGGGAAAAAAGTTCCTGTTATGGTAAATCTTCCATTCACAATTAATAGCATGGAGGACAACGATGAAAAATAAAATATCGTTGTTTTTTTTGCTGATTACAACCGTTTTATTTGCAGCAGAATCAGATTTCAGGGAAAAAGAGACTGCACTTGAAAATTTAAAACAGAAACTTCAGGATACCAGAGATTCACTTCACAATGAAATTGCAGCACGATGGAATGCAAAACAGAAAGAGGTTGGGCAGCGTCAGAGAGACAAAGAGGAGCTACAGCAGATTCTGGAAACACAGCAAAAAACCATAACGGAACTTGCATTGCAAAAGGAGAACGTTTATAGTAACCAGCAACGTCTTGAAGAGCAAAGACAGTTATTACAAGAAAAAAAACAGGAATGGAGTTACAATAAAACTCTTGTTAATGATCTGCTTCAAAAGGAATCGGATGCTGTTATCGGGATGTTTCCTGCAACAATGGAGGTGTACAGGGGGGCAATTGAGGAAATCAAAAGTAAATTCACTAAAGATGGTAATGTCGCAGCAGCGATTTCACAATTCTGGGATGTTGTAAGCAACTCTATAGGTGAATCCAATAAAATCGGGGTTGTAAAGGAAACTGTTTTGCCTGATGGGGAAACATCAAAACTGTTGTCTATCTTACGTTTCGGTAATGTCTTTGGTTATGGTATGGGAGAAGATGGTTCTGTATATGCAATAAATCAGAGTGGAAGAACCGGAGCGCATCGTTATACAATAAAGCGAATCGAAAATTACCAGCTTGAAGAAAAACTGGTGCTATTGCTGCCTCAATGTTTAAAGAATGAAGTACAACAGGTGCATATTCCTGTTGATATTCTTCAGAACGAGAATTCACAGATTTTAACAACCGGTAAAAAGGAAACCTCATTTTCAAAACTCAAAAAATTTATTTATGCTGGCGGACCAGTAATGATACCTTTGTTGCTTATCCCTGTATGGGCTTTAATTCTTATAGTTATTAAAACAATACAATTTTCATATAAGAAATTGTTGTTTGTAAAAACAGCAAAAAAAGTGGAGGCATTGCTTGAAAAAGATGATTGTGATGGTGTAAAGGCTTTTGTAGATAAAAAAAAGGGGGTTGCTGCACGGATTGCCCAAAAATGTCTTCATAATACTTCTAATGGAAGAAATGATGCAGAAAAAGGAGTCAGAGAGGTATTGATAAATGAAGCCGCAATTCTGGGGACACACCTTAACACCCTTGCTGTACTTGCCGCTGTAGCACCTTTGTTGGGATTACTTGGAACTGTTACCGGCATGATAAATCTTTTTGAAGTAATTACCAGGTTTGGAACAGGTGATCCAAAAATTCTTGCTGGTGGTATTTCCGAGGCTCTTATTACAACTGAAGCAGGGTTGATAATTGCTATTCCGGTACTCCTTTTTCACAATTATCTTAGAAACAGAAAAAACAGAATCGTTATTGATTTGCAGTTGCATGCGCTTCGTCTACTTAATAAAATATATGGCGGAAAATCGTAATGATAAATATGTTGAATTCTGTAATCGAAATTATCTGTCAGGGCGGATGGATAATGCTGCCCGTTGTGGGAGCATCTTTACTGGTATGGTTTTTAGGCTTATTTAAAATTTATCAGTTAATTTGCTTCCACAGGGCCAGAAAAATCTTCAGATCTGAATTACACAACATCATAAAAGTAAGAAAACAGATTAAAACAGGTGAATACTGTCATGATTATTTATTAACAAGAATTGATTCGTTGAGTGAGCCGGCTTCGCATATAAAGGAACTTTCAGAAGAATTCTCTCTTGTGTCTGGCTTCTTTTTGAATCAGGGACTTTGCACAATGAAAGTCTTGATATCTGTTGCCCCCTTACTCGGTCTTTTGGGGACTGTTGTGGGTATGATTAAAACATTTGATTTAATAACATTGTTTGGAGCCGGCAATCCGGCATTGACTGCAGAGGGGATATCTGTTGCATTAGTGACTACTGAAGCTGGTTTGATTGTGGCTTTGCCAGGTTTGTTGCTTCATAATTTTATTTCCGGCAGAATCGCAAAGGTAAAAAAGGCTGTTGATTTTGATCATACTGAACTTATACAATCATTCAGATCTGCAGCTTCAGGTAAATCTTTAAAGTGAGAATAGTTATGATTGAGGATATTACTGCTTTTGAGGATGATTCACAGAATTCTGATGTGAATGTAAGTCCGTTAATTGATATGGTTTTTATTCTGCTGATTTTTTTTGTAATAACTACAAATTTCAACCGTCAAACAGGTGTCGATGTATCAAAGCCCAAAGCCCGTTCTGCTGTGTACCAGGGCCAGAAAACGGTTTTGATTGGAATATCGCGTGAGGGGAGCATACATGTTTTTGGTAGACAGGTGGGTATTGAAAGACTGAAATATCTTATAGCACAGGAAGTCGAAAAACGTCCTGATGTTTCAATAGTTATTGTGTCTGATCGTAATGCTGCGCTTGGAAAAGCTGTTGAGGTGATGGATCAGTGTGCTTTAGCAGGTGCAAAACATGTATCGATTGCTGCCGAAAAAGAATAGTAATCTACGTACAAAAGATTTGTTTAATTGTCAAAACATATTTTTATTACAAGTATAAATATACCGTTTCAAAATACAGAGAAAGTTCGGATGGGCAGTTACTGAATGGTTTGCTGGTTAAAAAAAATCGAAGCGATATCTGTAATAATTGTTCTTGTAATTATAATAAATGTCCTGTTGTTTTCACTCTTTCCGGTTTTACACAGAGCCTTTTCAGAAGCCATCGAGACTGTATATAATGTAAAGCCTCCCCATGATGTTGTGATTGAGTTTAAAAAACCACAGAAACAAAAAGCCGAGAAAATTAAAAAGGAAATTAAAGAGATCAGCAATCCAGGATTTAAAGGCAGCGAGGGTCAGTTATCATTCAAATTCAATCCGGATCTTTCGGTTGAGGGTACTGGAGCAGTTGCAATGGAGGCAAATGATTTGGAAGCTGTCGTATTTGAAGAAGGTGAAACAGATGAGGATATAGTGCCGTTGTATATAACGCCTGTATCCTATCCTCAGAGAGCTCGTGATCTTGGTATTCAGGGTACATTGGAGGCTGTTATAATTGTTGGCAGGGATGGCTGTGTTGAATCCGTAAAAGTTACCAAGTCTCCGCATATAAGTATTACAAATGAAGCATCTGAAACTATTGCAAAATGGCGTTTTAAACCGGCACATAATAAAGGAATTCCTGTCAGGGTGCGGGTTAAACAGGTAATAGAGTTTAAACTGGATTAGGGATGGCAGGTTTAATACTACCTGAGTCATACGATTCTTTACGCGAGTCTTTCGTGGACTGTTACTAATTACCAATTCGATTAGCGGGGACGTCTCGCCAGCGTTTGTTGTAGCAGTTTTGCATTCAACTATACTGTTCTATGATTAAGGATCATATTTACAGAATTACTTCAATCCAAACTGTTCAAACACAAGAAATCAGGAAACTAAATGTGGAACTGCAAACATTAAGCATTTATAGTAAAAATCTGGTATAATATATAGTGTTTCGAACAGTAATCAATATTTTTGCTGGTTTATTTTAAATTTATACGGTTAAAAAAAAACAATATCTAAGGAAATATGCGGTAAAATTATCAAAAATGTGGGAAATGGTATATTTATCTGCTTAAATAATATGTGCTTTGTTCAAATAGTCATTAAGTTATTTGGTATTATTGCTGTTAAAGGTTATCTGATTTTGGTTCCACGATGTTTGAGCGTATTGTTTAGTTATCTTATTATTTTTGGTAACACATTAAGAACAGATTATCTGGTTTTAACAGTTTTTGTCTAACTAAAAAGTAATGCAGGCCGATATGGATCTCAACATAGGGAAACATTTAGTTGTATTAGGAATGAATCACTTATGTAGTGATATTCAGATCAGGGAGCGGTTTTTTTTATCTCAATCGCGGATACCTGATGTTCTTTCGGCTATTATGAAATTACCGGATATCAGCGAAGCCCTCATTTTATCTACTTGTAATAGAATTGAACTTTATGCTGTTGTTACCAATACCGATATGGCTTGTTCAAATTTATTGCAATTTTTATCGGATTACCATGCTGTTGAAACAGAAAAGTTCAAAAAATATACTTATTTTTATAATTGTTATAAGGCGGCTTATCATTTCTACGAAGTGATATCAAGTCTGGATTCACTTGTTGTTGGAGAATATCAGATAGTATCTCAGGTTAAACAGGCATATAGAATTGCGTGGGAGAATGGATTTACCGGACCCTTTTTAAATAAACTGTTTCATTATGCAATCTCTGCAGGAAAAAAGGTAAGAACTGATACTGAAATAGGAACCGGAATCGTTTCGGTAGCATCAGTAGCTGTTGATTTGGCATGTAGAGGATTGAATGGAATTAAGAATAAAAGTGCACTGATTATTGGTGCTGGTGAGATGAGTAAGCTGACTGCAAAGCATTTGATTAATTCAGGAGTTGAGGATATTACATTCGTTAATCGAACTGAAGAACGTGCCAGTGAGATTGCATCCCAGTTTGGAGTTAAAAGTGCTGAATTTAGTAAATGGCTTGATATGGCAGTATCAAGTGATCTGATCATTTCTTCAACCGGTTCTCCTCATCGAATAATAACATTACAAAAAGCATCTCAAATAATGAAATTGCGTAAAAAGAGGCCTTTGATCCTGATTGATATTGCGATGCCTCGTGATATTGAACCGGGAGTAGAAAATATTGAGGGGATTACAGTTTATACAATTGATAACCTGATCGAGATAGTGGAAGAAAATTCACAATCACGAAAAGATGAGATTGTTAAAGCCAGGCATATCATTTCTGAAGAGGTGCAGAAGTATTATTTCTGGTATAACAGTCGAAAAGTCCAATCAATATTGGTCAAGTTGAGGGACCAGTTCGCTTCCATACGCGATATGGAATTGCAGCGTTATTCATCTGTTTTTTCTTCACTCCCGGAGAATACTCAAAAAGAGGTGAGAAAATTCGCTGCTTCATTAACTGAAAAATTTCTTCATGTACCCTCAACTGTACTTAAAAAGCGTTCAACAGATAACGAGTATGAAAAATTTGTTGATGCAGTTACAGATTTGTTTAATCTGGACAGGAAAAAATGAATCAAGGAAATAACTATTACCCGGTAATGCTTAAACTGGAAAATACGAAATGCCTGTTAATCGGTGGTGGGAAAGTTGCTCAGAGAAAGCTTGAAAAACTACTTGAATCGGGGGCAAGTGTTACAATTATTAGTCCGGATGTTACTTCAGGGATTGAAAAGCTGTTTAATGAAGGAAAAATAAGGTGGATTGCTGATACATATAAGAGTTGCTATCTTGAAGGAGTCTGGCTTGTTATCTGTGCAACAGATGACAATTCTGTAAATGGAGAAGTTTTTAAAGATGCCACACGAAGAGGTATATTTGTTAATGTGGTTGATGATCCCCAACATTGTACGTTTTTAATTCCTGCTGTTCTAAATAAAAGGGATTTGCAGGTTGCAGTCTGTAGTGGTGGAGCTGCTCCAGTCGTTTCTGTAAAAGTGAGAAACAAAATTGAAGAGATAATTTCAGATGATCTTGTTGAGGCTGTTTCTGTCTTAAAGCAGATGCGAAGCAGTATTAAAAAGTTACCTTCTGAAAAAAAACGATTGTTCTGGAAAAAGGTTGATGAATATCTGGAAAATAAATTCAGTTCTATAGAATCTCCTCACCAGCTATTCCAGTCCTTTCTGAATAATGTAAACGAAAATTGAAGAATGAATCTGGTGATTATTATATGAGAAGAAAAGTCAGGGTTGCAACACGTGGCAGTGAGCTAGCGTTAGCACAAACAAGGTATATTGTATCATTACTGAAAAAAATCAATCAGGATACAGATTACGAAATAATTACGTTTACTACTATCGGGGATCGTATCAGGGATCGACCACTTGCATCATTTCGTGGTATGGGTGTGTTTGTTAAAGAAATCCAGAGTGCTCTCTTGTCGTATGAAGCAGATATTGCTGTCCACAGTTTAAAGGATGTACCGGTAGAAAGGCCAAAAGAGCTGTCTTTGGTTTGTTTCCCGAAGCGTGAAAATCCTGGAGATATACTTTTGACGCGAGATAGTTTCACTTTGTTTGAAATTGAAAAGGGGGCTGTGATAGGTACGAGCAGTATGCGACGATCTGTACAGCTACAGGCTGTTCGAAATGATTTTAAATTCAAGGATATCAGGGGGAATCTGGATACCAGAATAAAAAGGCTGAATGAAGGTGTATACGATGCAATTGTTTTAGCTGCAGCTGGTATGAAACGGCTTGGAAAGGAGTTCCCGGATTCATCAATACTTCCATATTCTGTTTGCCTGCCTGCAGCGGGGCAGGGGGCTTTGGCACTGGAATGCAGGGAAGATGACCAAAATGTAAAAAACAGTTTGTCTGGAATTGATGATTACGAGACAAGGTATGCAGTGAAATCTGAGCGAACTTTTTTATGTGAGATTGGAGGGGGGTGTACTCTCCCTGTGGCTGCATATGCATCTGTCTGTGGTAATTCTTTACAATTGAATTCTCTTGTCGGTGATCCAGAAACCGGAAAAATTGTGACAAGTTCCTGTATCGGAAGTGTGAATGAGTATCAATTGATTGGGCAGAAATGTGCAGATGAACTTCGTAAGCTTGCCGATAATGAAGGCATTGATGGAATATTAAAATGAATTATGGTTTGTCAAATCATGTGGTTTATTTGGTAGGTGGTGGTCCAGGTGATCCGGACTTAATTACAGTACGTGGGAAAGAGTGTCTGAAGCGGGCCCAGGTGGTGATATACGATTACCTCGTCTCCAAACAGCTCCTTGATTATATTCAGCCGGATACAGAGGTGATTTATGTTGGAAAAAAGGCTTCAAGTCATACTCTGTCTCAGAATCAGATTAACAAATTATTGGTTGAAAAAGCTTTGGAAAACAGTGTTGTTGTGAGGCTTAAAGGCGGTGATCCATTTGTTTTTGGAAGAGGTGGTGAAGAGTGCCAGGCTCTTTTTGATGCAGGTATTGATTTTGAAATAGTACCTGGAGTGACATCAGGAATTGCTGCTTTAAGTTATGCTGGAATTCCTGCAACTCATCGTCATCTTTCCTCATCAGTAGCTTTCATTACAGGGCATGAAGATCCTTCAAAAGAAGAATCCGCAATAAACTGGAAATATCTTTCCCAAAGTGTTGATACTCTCGTTTTTTATATGGGGGTTTCTTCTTTACCATCCATTACGATGCGTCTTCAGCAAAATGGTTTACCTGCTGATATACCGGCTGCGGTGATACAGTGGGGAACAACACCAGACCAGAGAACTGTAATATCTACACTTGGCCGGATAGCGCAGCGTGTTAAAGATGAAAAAATTACAGCACCCGCAATTACTGTAATCGGTAATGTAGTTAATTTGAGAGAAAATCTGTTGTGGTTTGAAAAACGACCTCTTTTTGGAAAAAAAATTATCATTACACGAACACGCAGACAGGTTTCAAGGCTTAGGGCAGCATTAACAGAGCTGGGGGCTTCCGTAATTGAGATTCCAACAATAAAAATAGAACCTGTTATTAATAGTAAAATTGATTCTGTTATGGAGAATACTTTTACTTACGATTGGATTCTGTTTACTAGCGTAAATGCAGTAGAGATATTTTTTGAAAATCTGCTGCGAATTAAAAAAGATATCCGTTTTCTTGGTTCAGCAAAGATCGGGTGTATTGGACCGGCTACTGCTGAAGCTGTAAACAGTTACAAAATAAAAGTTGATATAATTGCAAAAAAAGCGGTTGCAGAGGGGTTGCTTGATTCGCTGCAGGAATGTGGGCCATGGCAAAAAAGGCGGGTCTTGATACCAAGGGCCACGGAAGCACGGGAAATACTTCCACAAAAACTGGGATCGTGGGGTGCCATTGTAGATGTTCTACCTGTTTACAAAACTGTATGCCCGAAAATAGAAACAAGTATACTTGAAAAAGTTAAAGAAAATAATTATGACTTGATTACATTTACCAGTTCGTCAACATTCAGAAATTTCGTATCGTTTTTCAGCGATGAAGAGTTGCAAAAGTTAAAGTCGGCATTTAAAGCCGCATCCATAGGACCTGTAACATCGGTAACAATGCGCAATTGTGGGGTCGAGCCGCTTATTGAATCACAGGAACACACAATACCCGGACTGGTCAACACTATAAAGGAGTATTTAAGCAGACAATGATTGGAATATCCAAACTTTACTGCGGTACTGTTGAGTCTTCAGATGCTCTTCGGTATGACAGGAAATCTTCAATGCTGCCGTCGCATCTTCTTCAGTTCTCAAAAGATAAAAAACCGGTTGTAGTATGGAATACTACGCGAAGATGTAATCTTAATTGTGTTCACTGTTATTCACACTCAAGTGATAAAATGTATAGTGGCGAGATGAATACTGATGAAGGAATCCAATTGATCGATCAGTTAGCTGAATTTAAATGTCCGGTAATCCTGTTTTCGGGCGGTGAACCTCTTTTAAGAAAAGATTTACCTCAACTTGCTCAATATGCAATAAAATCAGGTTTACGGGCTGTTATTTCAACCAATGGTACTTTGATAACTGATTCTCTTGCAGGAAAACTTAAAGATGTAGGATTGTCTTACGTAGGTGTCAGTCTGGACGGGATCAGAAGCACCAACGACAGATTCCGTGGTGTCAGTGGCGCTTTTGACAAGGCGCTTGAGGGCATAAGAAATTGTATGAAAGCTGGCATAAAAGTAGGATTAAGGTTTACAATAAATAAAAGGAACTTTCTGGAGATACCGCAGATTTTTGATCTCCTTGAGCAGGAAAACATTCCCAGAATCTGCTTCTATCATCTGGTGTATGCAGGAAGAGGGAATAATTTGCGTGCTGATGAGCTTACGTCCGAAGAAGTTCGTAACACAGTTGATCTTATAATAAACAGAACGGTAAATCTGCATTCGCGGGGAAAACAGGTTGAAGTACTTACTGTAGATAATCATGCGGATGCGGTTTATCTTTATTTACGAATGCTCAGAGAAAAATCTCCACGGGCATCAGATGTTTTAAAACTGCTGAAAATGAATGGCGGAAACAGTTCCGGAGCAGGCATAGGCTGTGTAAGTTGGGATGGATCTGTTCACGCAGATCAATTCTGGCGTCACTATTCATTCGGAAATGTACGCAACCGCTCTTTTGGAGACATCTGGACAGATTTATCTGATCCTGTAATGGCAGGACTTAAAAACCGAAAAGATCTTCTTGGTGGAAAATGCAAAAGGTGTGTATGGAAAGATATCTGTAATGGTAATTTGAGAGTCAGGGCGGAAGCGGTTTATAATGATATATGGGCGGAAGATCCTGCCTGTTATTTGTCGGAAGAAGAGATCTCTCTAAGGGTATAAATCAGGATACACTTGTACAAAACAGATCCGTATGAGACAGACTTTCGCTTTTTGGTAGTGAAACTAAAAATAAGGCGGGATTTAAAATCATCTTAATTGATAAAAACACCGTTTGCTGGAATATAAATAATAAATCTGCCATACGGGATCGACGATTTATTATAGGAAAAAGTAAAATCAGTATTCGTTAATATGGGGTATTTGGGAGGAATCATGTTTTTTCCGAGTGTACGGATGAGGCGTTTGAGAAATTGCAGAGCGATAAGGGCTCTGGTTCGTGAAACTGTATTGACACCAGACGATTTCGTTCAGCCCCTGTTTATCTGTCCCGGTAAAAATGTAAAACAACAGATTGAATCGATGCCTGGAATCTTCAGAATGTCTGTAGATCTGGCTGTAGTGGAATGTTTGAAAATACGTAGTGCAGGAATCAAGAGTGTTATTTTGTTTGGTATTCCGGAAAAAAAAGATGAAACTGGTGAGGTTGGATGTCGAGATGACGGAATCATTCAGCAGGCAATCAGGTCCATTAAAAAAGAGATCCCGGATATTTACATTATTACAGATGTCTGTAACTGTGAATACACTATACATGGGCATTGTGGTCCTCTTGTCAATGGCGTGGTAGACAATGATAAAACTATTCAATTGCTTGGCAGACAGGCTCTTTCGCATGCAAAGGCAGGGGTTGATATGGTTGCTCCAAGTGACATGATGGATGGAAGAGTAGGGTATATAAGAAATATTCTGGATCGCGATGGTTATCATGATATTCCGATCATGTCATATGCGGTTAAATATGCTTCATCGTTTTATGGACCGTTCAGGGAAGCTGCCCAATCTGCTCCCGGAATTGGTGATCGTAAGGGTTACCAGATGGATTATTCAAATTCAAGAGAAGGGATTCGTGAAGCTTTTCTGGATATAGAAGAGGGTGCAGATATAATAATGGTCAAACCTGCCATGAGTTATCTTGATATAGTGCTCAAGATCAAAGAGAATTCCGATGTTCCGGTTGCAGCTTATAATGTCAGTGGAGAATATTCAATGGTAAAGGCAGCAAACGAAAAAGGCTGGATTGATGGTCAAAAAGTCATGATGGAAATACTTACATCAATTAAAAGGGCTGGAGCCGATATCATAATAAGTTATCATTCAGTCGATGCGGTATCTTTACTTGCAAAAGGGTGGTATTGATGGTAAACGGCAGGGGAGAAATTCCTCAAATAAGACTGATTGCATGGGAGATTACACGTTCCTGTAATTTGAACTGCAGACATTGCAGGGCTGCTGCAAATGCAGGACCTTACTTTGGAGAATTGACTACCAGTGAATGTGAAGATGTTCTAAGGAAAGTAAGTGAATATGCCAAACCGATTATTATTCTGACTGGGGGTGAACCTATGCTTCGGCCAGACATTTACCATCTCTCGGAGTATGGTACAAGGTTAGGTTTGCATATGGTTATGGCACCATGCGGAGCATTGCTTACAGAAGAAAACTGTGAAAAACTTGTCAAGGCAGGCATAAAACGGATAAGTCTCAGTATCGACGGGGCGGATGAAAAATCACATGATTCTTTTCGGAGAGTTGAGGGCGCATTTGCGTCTGTATTAAAAGGTGCAGAAAATGCGAAAAAAGCAGGCTTGCCGTTTCAAATAAATACAACAATCACAAAAATCAATATTGATGAACTCCCTCAGATATTTGAGCTTGCAATTAAGCTTGGTGCAGTTTCTTTTCATCCGTTTTTACTTGTTCCTACTGGAAGGGGAAAAGAGCTTGAGGATTATGAAATATCTGCTGTTCAGTATGAGCAAGTCCTTAACTGGATTTATGAAAACAGGAATAAGAGTAAGCTTACCATGAAACCAACTTGTGCACCTCATTACTACCGGATTTTCAGACAAAGGGAAAAACGGGAGGGCAGAGAGGTCGTTTTTGAAACCCATGGTCCTGATGCCATGACAAAGGGGTGTCTTGGCGGTCAAGGTTTTGCCTTTATTTCTTTCAATGGTAAGGTTCAGATGTGCGGTTTTCTTGACATTGCAGCAGGAGACCTGAGAGAAGAAAGTTTTGATTTTGGACATATATGGGAAACATCACCATTTTTTAATGAGATTCGAAATTATAATAAATATCAAGGGCGATGTGGAAGATGCGAATTTATTACAGTGTGTGGTGGATGCAGGGCACGAGCGTATGCTTCAACTGGCAATTATCTTGCTGAGGAACCATATTGCATTTATAATCCCAAAGGTTAACAGGAGGATAAATGAAAAATATTGTAAAGAGCAGACATGCATTCGAAAAAGCAAAGGCGGTTATTGCTGGAGGGGTGAATTCTCCTGTGCGGGCATTTAAATCTGTTGGTGGTACACCTGTATTTATACAATCCGGTAAAGGTGCAAAAATTCTGGATATTGATGGGAATACCTACATCGATTACGTCGCTTCCTGGGGACCGCTAATACTTGGAAATGCTAATCCTGATGTGATATGCGCTGTATCGAAAACAATGGAAAAAGGATTAAGCTTTGGTGCTGCTACTGAACAGGAAACAGAACTGGCTGAAATGATAATTTCATTTATGCCTTCAATTGAACTGGTTCGATTAGTCAGTTCTGGAACGGAAGCGACAATGAGTGCAATCCGTCTTGCACGAGCTTACACAAAACGGGACATGATTGTAAAATTTGATGGTGCTTATCACGGGCACTCTGATAGTTTTCTTATAGCTGCTGGCTCGGGAGCTGCTACATGTGGTGTACCGGACAGCCCGGGGGTTACTGTTTCAACTGCTTCAAATACCTTGCTTGCCAATTTCAACGATATAGATTCAGTAAATAATCTTTTTGCATCACATAAAGACAGAATCGCAGCTGTAATCATGGAACCGGTGATGGGTAATATGGGTGTTATTTTACCGCAAAAAGGTTTTCTTGAAAGTGTTCGCCAAATTACAGAAACAAATGGGGCTCTGTTGATATTCGATGAGGTAATGAGTGGGTTCAGGGTTGCAAGCGGCGGTGTTCAGAAAATTTATGGAATAAAACCGGACCTTACTACTCTGGGGAAAATTATCGGTGGTGGTCTGGCGGTTGGTGCCTTTGGAGGCAGAAAAGACATTATGCAAATGATTGCACCAGACGGGCCTGTGTACCAGGCTGGAACTCTTTCCGGTAATCCACTGGCAGTTGCAGCAGGACTGGCAACCTTGAAAATCATTAAAGAAGACTGTGACTTTTATGATAGACTCGAAGAAAAAACATCCCGTCTTGCAAAAGGACTTTGCGACTTGTGTAAAGAGAAAAATGTTCCTGCTGTTGTAAACAGGATAGGTTCAATGCTGACACTCTTTTTTACTTCAAAAGTAACAGTAAATAATGCACATGATGCCAGAAGTGTAGACAAGAAATTTTATGCCGGTTATTTTCACCAGATGCTTAAAAGAGGTATTTACTTACCGCCATCACCTTTTGAAGCGTTTTTTGTGTCGTCGGTTCATACTGAAGATCATATAAATCAAACAATAAATGCAGCATCTGAGGCAATTTCAGCAATAAAAAGTTGAGTCTACTCTAAAAAGTTTATGAACGCAAAAAAAACATAAAAAATCTTATAAAAGTCAATAATAAGCTTGACAATGAACATGTTAATAATTATACTAAGTCTTTGATTTAAAATATTGTTACAAA
>JAAYEB010000121.1 GCA_012728995.1 Fibrobacter sp.
GACTAATCGACTACTCACTGTTGTACATAAATATCTATATCTTGAATCTAATAATGTACTATTGAGATTTTTGCGCAGAATGGTTTCTCTCCCTTGTACTTAACTGGGGTCTGAACTCTTGTGCATAGATATCAAGTATTGTAAGAAGCAGGGATGCTATAATCGGACCAATAATAAACCCTGTTATACCAAAAACGCTCAAACCACCTATTGTTGAAAAAAAGACGAGGAGCTCATGCATCCGTGCCCTGCTTCCGACAACAAGTGGACGAATGAAATTATCAACATTCAGCACAACAATGTAACTTGCAGCCAGTATTCCTATCCCCTGCCAGATATTTCCAGTTATTAACTGGATTAATGCTGCAGGAACAAGCACAAATGAAGGCCCTACAAGTGGCAATATTGACAAAACTGCCATTAAAAAACCCCAGAACAACCATGAATCTACACCGAAAATAAGGAGTGTCAATCCACCAAGAATACCATCAACAAGCCCTATAATAAATGTTCCCTTAATTGTTGCCTGTGAAATCAGAAGGAACCTGGAATATGCCATTTGTTGATATTCCGGTTTTAATGGCAACAGATATCCAGTTCTCTTAAGGATACGTTCCCCATCAACAAAGAAGTAGAACAAAACAAACAGCATAATGAAAAGGTCAAAAATGAGCCCAAAAATGCCTGTGTAAGTAGCGTTTACAACCCTGGTTGCATAAGATGTAAGGTTACGCGTAAGCACATCACCTATTGACGACCACTCTACTTCGCTTACAAGCCACTGACCCATCTGCGTACCCAGAAACCATCTTACAATTTCATTTTCTTGCCAGGTAGCAAGAAACTGGTTAAACCATGGCCGCGCAGTATGATACAAACTTATCATCTGATCTATAACAAGCTGAATAATGATATACGCAGGGATAAGTACTACCAGAATAAGAAACACGCAGCACAGAAACGATGCTATAAAACGCTTGCGCCAAAGATGTCTGTAAAACCACTTGTAAATTGGATACAGTAATCCTGCGAATGTTGCTGCCAGTACAATTGGTATAAAGAAAAGCCGGATTATCGGGAAAAACAATCCACCAACAATTAAAAACAGCACAAGAATCGTATAACGCGACATCCGTTCATATTGTTCATTTTGTCTGTTTGGCGGAATTGATGCCGGTTCACTCTTCTTTTTGGACATATACTTTTTACCACCTCTTTTCAGTATTTGCATGCAACAGTTGTGCCTGTATTCTGTTAATTTCACATTCTGCCTCAGGTACTGATATTGCATTATAAAAGTTTATCAGTTTATCACCCGAAACAAAAACGAGGTTAAATAAATGAAAACCCATTACAAATTTATTGCCTGCGGATTAATCCTTTTATTTTGCTGTCAACCGGTTCCACTCACCGGCCGACGTCAGTTCCGTCTTATTCCAGATCAACTTTTAACATCTTTAAGCCTTGATTCGTGGCAATCTACACTTCAGCAATATGGAACCATAACAGGTACTCCTGAAAGCGAACTGGTACAAAGGGTTGGAACAAGAATTAAAAATGCTGTCATTCAGTATTTCGAACAGGAGAATGCATCGGACCAGCTTGAAGGATTTCAATGGGAATTTTCACTATTAGATGACACCACGGTAAATGCATTTGCAATGCCTGGTGGAAAAGTGGGTGTGTTCAAAGGTATGCTTCCAGTTGCCCAGACCGAAGAGGGCCTTGCGGTTGTCGTTGGACATGAGATAGCTCATGTTATTGCAAGACATGGTAACGAACGAATGAGTCAGCTTCTTGTAATTCAACTCGGCGGCATTGCTCTTCAGGAAGCTCTGGATCAATATCCAGAGCAAACAAGACAGCTTGCACTTGCGGCTTTCGGAATTGGTGCCCAGATTGGAATACTTCTCCCCTACAGCCGTCTTCATGAATCAGAAGCAGACCAGCTTGGGTTAATTTTTATGGCATTAGCCGGTTACGATCCGCGTGCTGCCATTGATTTCTGGGTACGTATGGATGAGCTGCAGGCATCTGTACCTGTTCCTGAATTTCTAAGCACACATCCTTCACACGAAACCAGAATTGATGATATTCAAAAAGCTCTTCCCAAAGCACTTGAATACTATAATCCCCAATCAGAATAAATAAATTGGTGCAGTTATATAACTGCACCAATTAACTTCTATCGCGTTGTATCGGAATAACCGGTTGGAGCAATGATTTCTCCTGTGTAAAATCTGGAATCCGCTGAAGCCAGAAAAACAAATGAAGGAGCTATTTCAGCAGGCTGGGCTGCACGACCCCAGAATGTACTTGCACCAAAATGTTCTATTTTTTCATTTGCTCTGGTCGAGGGGATAAGAGGCGTCCATACCGGACCCGGTGATACACAGTTTACACGAATTCCTTTTGGTGCAAGCAACTGTGCTAACGATTTTGTAAGGTTATGAATTGCAGCTTTCGTACACGCATAATCAACAAGAGTTTTTGATCCCCTGAGAGCTGTTACAGATCCGACATTTATGATGGAATCACCAGCCTGGAGATACTTGAGTGAATTCTGTGTAGTCCAGATAAACGCGAATACGTTTGTTTTAAATGTTTGTTGCA
>JAAYEB010000122.1 GCA_012728995.1 Fibrobacter sp.
AATTCATAATTCACCATTTTATTATGACCTTCACAGCTATAAAACCATTTCTGTGCCGCTCTCGCAGTTCATTCCCGCACTGCGGGACAAGCTGTAAATTAATCGCCTCCATTTAGGTCTAACTTAAACCAAAATCATACTCTTGTAATTCAGGCTTAAACAAAATAAACTTATATATTAGTGTAATTAATAACCTTTTTAATATTTTTAATATATGGAACTAACTTCAGAACCTGCTAAAAAAGGGTATCCCAAAACGATTCCGGATCCGTTTAAAGAGTTTCATCCGGTTCTCTGGAACCCACAGGGGCACGAGCACTATAAATCAGCAATATATTCAGTAAAACGTAATCACGGTATTCAGGGTTCATTTAAATTACATAACCTTAACGATGCCATTAACGACAAGAAAGTCATATCTGAAAAAATAATAGTCGAATATCTGATAAATGGTTTTCACTATCCAATTTTTACTGTTTCGGATCTTATTAACTCACCTTACCCTTTTGATAAACAATCTGAAGGTAATATCCTTGGAGATATTGCAGAGCGTATCTCCAGAAGAATTACAAAATACTTTCTTAAACATTGGAATAAACATGGGAAAACCGGTGGTATTTTTGATGAAAGGTTTGATCCTCAAAACCGTGAAGATTTTATTGTAGCCCACACAGGTAAATATGTTCTAAAAATTCAGAAATATCCTAATCTGATCATTTTAAAAAAAAGTGGAAAAGGAAAATATGGATATGAAAACATAAAAGAGCTTGATGGTTTTTTTGATTATCGATTCATGGGAAAAAGGCATATTCTTGTCCTGGAAAGCAAATTGGAAAAGATCAATGTTGATTATAATGAAATAATCAGAAATCTGTTTAGTCCTTTACGTATGCTTTTCCCCGATTCACGTTTTTATTATGTACTATTCACAGATAAATACTCCATTTATTCGAAAAACTGTTACAACAGATGGCGTCAGATAAAACAACTTCCTGCAAAAATTCACGAAACACTAAGTACTGAAGGTATCGGTACTTTGTTTTTTACCTTCAATGAATCACGTGAGGATTTCGAAAAAATAAAAAATTTTTTAATTTTACAGTATCGCGCCATTAAAAATCTTGCTCTGACTCTTTTTGGAAAAACCATAATAACCGATAAAGAATTGACTATTTTTGATGGCGGAGAAACCCCACATATTAAACTTATCAAAGATCCTGTTACCGGATTATGGCGTGAGATCCCGTTACGACATAAAAGTTAATTACTTTTGCCCATAGCACATTCAAGTGAAAATGCTTATATTTATAAAACATTAAATTTTCGGGTTACATCCTGAAGTTTTTTATCTGAATTTAAAATTATCCTAATTGAGCGATTAAACGAGGAGGTCCTATATGGTTATCCGCAGACATCAAATAGTTGTCCTGTTTCTGCTTACCATTTTTATTTCGAGCGGATTCGCCAGGAATATCCTGGAAAAAAAGATGTACTATCTTACAAACACAAATCAGAAAGGCCAGGCACGATTCTGGACAATTTATCTTGGAAATCATGACTGCAAAGTAAAAAGAAAATACCCGGGAGAGCCCGAAGCTATTATTGATGCCAGTATAAACCTGCAATATCTATCCAGTGGATATATTGAAGGTAATGGTTACTCTGCCAAAGGAAAAATTGATTGTATGCCTACAATGAAACTAAGAAACGCCAGTGGTGAAAGAAATGTCACTTCCGACAGTATAGATTTTTTCTTTGATTTCGGAAGAAAAGTTCAACTCATTAATGGTGAAAGTGGTGACCTGATTCTTGATGTTGAGGGCGACCAAAAAGTTGCTAATCGTTTTCTAATGCGTGAATATAAACTGACAGAATATTTCGGTGAAGAAATACTGAAAGAAGGGTCTGAAGAAACTCCTTTAAGAGCTCTTTCTTTCAGTAAAGAGGGACTCGAACGGGCAATAAAAGCACAAACTAGTCTTGGTGAATAGCTACATTTTGTTGTCAAAAAAAAACTTTTATGTCTTACAGGATATAACTTTAGCCTGAAATTAATTTTCAAACGTTATTTGTAATCATCTTAGAACTGCTTTTATCTGAACCAAAAACACAAGGGATCTTAAAAAGATCCCTTATTTTTTATGATCATTTTTTTTATCGAAACAATTATTAATCCAACAATTCACTTAAAGATTAATCAATTTTATATCTTTTTAAAGATTCCGGTGTGACCACAATCAAGACCCGCTCTGCTGGTGAAAAAGCAGCACATAAAGCTGAACTGCTGATCTTTCCCAAGCTTTTCCATGTATCTGATGAATAGATCCTGTTTCCTGCAACAAAAACAGTTTTGTCATCTGAAAAACTGTGATAACTCCCCTTAAACTCCCTTATCAAATTACCATCATTGCTTTTTACTAATATTACTTTCCCAAAAACCGGTTTTTCTACATTAACAGCTATTGCTGTATCTTTTGAAGAATATGATATCAAAGGGAAATGTTTTCCGGGAGGAGATGCCGGCTTATCGTTGAGATAGGGAAATTGCCGATCAAACGACCCGTCAGCAGTTGTAAATATCTTAACCCTTGAACCGTAGTCCATTGTCAGATCCCGGTATTCATATACAGCAACTTTTTCACTGTTTTCAGTAAATGCCAGGTCGGCAAATTTATGATTCTTTTCCGGTTTAATAGTATACAAAACAGAACCTGTCTGTCTGTCTAATACATACACTTTTCCATCAGATACAGCAGCCAACAAAGATCCATTCGGCGAAAAAACTCCCCTTGTTGTATTCTGCGAAATAGTTATTGTTCTTATATTTTTCCATGTATCTATGGCATAAATGTAAATTTTATCACCTCCGGCAATTGCTAATGTATCTCCATGGGGAGTAAAGCTTACCGAATACCCAGACAACAATTCCGGCAAAGGAACAAACACCATTTCAGGATCATCCTGTTCTCGTCCGATAAGATAATAAACTCCAGAAATTCTGCTGAAGTTTTTTTCAGAATATCTCGATGGTACAGACGCAATCTTCCCGCTTTCAGATACCGCAAATACTCCAACACTACCTGCCGTAACAAAATTTGGTACAGAAAAGTATTTTCCGGTAGGTGAGAACGCCAGATTTTTAATTGCAACAGGGCGTAACGGTACTGACGGTTTCAAAGATCTTATTTTTCCCCAAACAACTGTTTGAAAAACAGTTATCAATAAAAATGTTATCCATACTGTTCTTTTCAAATCATTTCCCCTGATTTTTATAATTAATTTTTTATTGCTTCAGAAAGCTCCTGCCTGCGTTTTTGGGCAAAAGCGCACTCTGTTTCCTGCGATTCGGAATTACAATCTGAAAACTCCAGATAAAAATCCCAGGCCTTGATTGCTTCTACAAGATATGCCCTGTTTTGCTCTTCTTGTAAATACATTCCATCAATAACACCGGCACTGTAATAATAAATTTCCCTTTTAAACCGTTTGGTTTGTTCAATTACCGAACCAGCAGTAGATTTCAATGCACTTTCAAACCGTTCACGTGCTTCTTTAAATAATCCCAAATGGTAATAAGTTCTCCCCAAATACGCATCAATTGCAGGATCAGAATAACTTCTCTTCAACCCCTCCAGTATTCTGCGTGCTTTGTTATACTGCTTTTGATATTTAATCATTATTACAGCCATACGAATCTGCGCCTCAAGATACTCGTTTGCCAATCCACCCTTTTCAATTGAAGGTACCATTTTGTATGCACTGACAGCAGCTTCCCACTGCTGTTTGCGTTCAGAAACTCTTCCCTGCTCAAGTAGAGGAATTGATGCGGATTCAAAAAAACGGGGAACCGGTATATCTGCTTTCATTCCTTTATAAAAACTAATAGATGATAAAACAAGAGCAATAATTGAAAAAAAGAGGGAAATTACAGGAAATTGACGTTTCATTGAGAAGGGAACAATAACCTTTTTACCCGTACCCCATGTTTCATAAGAATGAATGCAATGTTGAAGCATCTCTGATATATCTTTGGCAGACGAAGGACGATGCGAAGGGTTACGGGATAACAATCTATCAATCAATTCTTCGGTAAGTGGTGATATGGAACTCCGACACTGACGAACACGGGGATACTTACATGTTTTTATTTTCTCAATCAATTCAGACAGATTCTCCGCAGCAAACGGTCTCTGTCCGGTTGCCAACTCATATAAAACTATACCCAGCGAAAAAAAGTCGCTTCGCACATCAAGTTTTTCACCGGCAAGCTGTTCAGGCGACATATAGTGAAAAGTACCCACTATCATTCCCTGCATTGTATTTGAAGTAATATTAAGTGGTTTGGCGGCCCCAAAATCCATCAATTTAACAAACTTGCCTGGTGTAAGCATAATGTTTTCAGGTTTTATATCTCTGTGAAGAATCCCGTGAATCTCTTCATTTTGAGGCCCCTGGAAACAAATATTATGTGCGTACTGCAAAGCATTTACTATCTGCACAGCAATTGACAGTATTTCCCGTTCACCTATTTTTGCATTTGTCTGGATATATTCTCGCAGCGTTTTGCCTGTAATATGCTCCATCTCAATGTAGAAATAACCTCCAACCTGACCCGCGTCAAATACACGAAGAATATTTGGATGGTCAAAACGGGCAACCAACTGAGCTTCCTGCTGAAATCGAATAAAAAACTCTTTGTCATCGATCAGTGAAGGTTTCAGGATTTTCACTACCCTTTCAAGACCGAAATGAACATTGTGCGCCCGGTAAATAAAAGCTGTACCACCCTCATTTATTTTTTCCAGTATTTCACAATTTCCGATTTTTTTCCCAATAAACGGATCAGATTGAGAAATCGATAAAACCGTTTCAATTTCCGGTGATGAAACTATTTGCTCATCAGGTAGATTTCGGACATCCATGCTACACCTTATCAATCAAGTCATTCAACTCTTTATTTATCAGCTCTGTTTTCTTTTGAACCAAATGCATAGCTTTCTCCAAAGGTTCTCCCGGTTCACTGCAACATGAGGCGTAGAATTTAATTTTTGGTTCGGTTCCAGACGGACGCGCTGTAATTATGCTACAGTCCGCCAGGATAAATTGTATAACATTTGACGAAGGAAGCTCAATATCTTTTCTTGTATCTTTCTCCTGAACATAAAAAGTAGTACTTCCAAGATAATCTTTAATGTATAATACATTCTGCCCTGCAAAAAGTTCCGGGGGATCTTTCCTGAGTTTTTCCATCAGACTTTGTATCTTGTGAACCCCGGATTCTCCTTTGAAATACTTTGAAATCAGAATTTCCTGAAAATAACCATGTTTAAGCCAGATTTCCCTTAGATGTTCAAAAAGCGTTTTATCCACACTTCGATAATACAGAACCATTTCAGCAGTCATTAAAGCCGCAGAAACAGCATCCTTATCTCTTACTTCAGTGTTAACCAGGTAACCATAGCTTTCCTCACCTCCAATAACATATGCAGGTCCATCCGGAATTTTTTCAAACTGACGAATTTTATCACCAATGAATTTAAAGCCCGTTAATGTATCAAAACACTCTGCACCGTACTCATTCGCAATACGCCGCTGAAGTTCTGAAGTTACGATTGTCTTTATCAATGCCGGTTTTTTTGGCATTATACCCAGTTCTTTACGGGTGCTAAAAACATAATCTGCAAGTAAAGCCCCTAACTGATTACCAGTTACCAGTTTAAATTCATCGCCATCCGGTGCGGCAATGCCCAGCCGATCAGCATCAGGATCGGTTCCCATAACAAGATCAGCCTCGATTTTCTTACCAAGTTCAAGAGCAAGCCTCATTGCCGATGCTTCTTCAGGATTAGGATACTCCAAAGTAGGAAAGTTTCCATCCGGCTCACTCTGCTCTTCCACCATCTTAACTTCAATTCCCATTTCACTCAATGCAGTTTTAACCGGTATCGCCCCGGTTCCGTTAAGTGGTGTATATACGACTTTTAAATCTTTCCCTTTTTCTTTTATTAATTTCGGTCGGAGTGCACAATTTTTTACCATGGAAATAAACGGCTCATCAATTTCCTTGTCGATCATTACAAGCATTCCGTTTTCAAGTGCAGCTTCCTTTGACATATAGTTAACAGAATCTGCCACCGCCCTCACCTCCCTGATTATTCCTTTATCATGTGGCGATATGACCTGTGCCCCATCACTCCAGTATACTTTATATCCATTATATTCAGGAGGATTATGACTGGCTGTAACTACAATACCTGCTGTTGCTTTAAGCATTCTTACAGCAAAGGACAATTCTGGTGTAGGCCGCAAAGATGTAAAAAGATATGTACGGATCCCGTTAGCACAAAAAACCAGAGCCGCTTCCAGAGCAAAAAGATCTGAAAAATTTCTGGAATCATAAGCTATAACTGCAGACAAGTCATCCGAATCAACTGTTTTTTTGATATATGAAGCCAAACCCTGCGTGGCTTTTCTGACAACCAATGGATTCATACGGTTAAATCCACCACCAATAACTCCCCTGAGCCCACCTGTTCCAAATTCCAGCTCAGTGAAAAAACGGTCATTCAACTCAGTGAAGTCCTGTTGATCTATTAATGATTCAACCTGATTTCTAAAAAACGAATTCTCTTCAGCTTCAACATATTTTTCCGCTTTTTCAAGCAATAATTCTTTATCCATTAAAAAACGTACCCCCAAAGGTTTAATCATAATTTATATCTTTTAGTACTAATCAAAATATTTTATGGATTTTGACCTGCATTTAAAAATGCAGTATCAGAAACACAATCCAGCCATACTTCCACGCGTCGGTTTCTATCCCTTCCCCATCTTGTATCATTTGGTGCAACTGGAAACAATTCACCAAACCCATATATACCGGATACATGGAATCCTGCTTTTTCCTTCAAATAATCAGCAACAGTTCCAGCTCTTTTAATAGAAAACTCCTTATTCTGCTCACTTGAACCAGTACTGTCTGTGAATCCCATAAGAATAATGGAGCAGACATTACTAAAACGTTCATCGAGAAAATCGCTTAATCTGGTAAGGTCAAAAACCGATTGAGAATCAAGCTCAGAACTTTCCTTAACAAATCTAAAACTCACAGAAACGCGTCTTGAAGAACCAGCTTCATTTTCAAAATCTTCCCATTTACTACTTAGTTCGGAACTATCTGCATAACAAACACTTACAATGAAGCCAGCATCCTCGGTTATATTTCGTCCATTCCAGGAAAATGCCGTTTGAAGAAACTTGTCGGCAATATCTCCTGATTTCTGCCCGCAAAACAGTGATAATCTCCTTGTAAATGGATAATCCATTGAAGAAATATTAAATTTCTCCGGACGCCAGAAAAATTCTGCTCCTTTTTTGATTACCAATACTTTATTCTGTCCTGCAAAAGCCATTGAAACAAATCCAATACCATTTTTATCATGTTCAACTTTTGATGCAATTTCCAGATCATCTTTACAATAAACAAACCTGGAAGTCAGAGTCCGGTCCAGAAGAAAAATATCCTTGAAATACTCTATTTCCAATTTGGTATGTTCCGACATATATAATGTAATTTCAGAAAAATCATCAACATCAAGTTGAGACCAACTTGTAACAGATCCGGAAAAGATATCACCCAACCTGTTCAGATCTAATGCATTGATCGGATTATCCCTGTTAACAATCATAACCATAGCATCATAACCAATAACTTTTTGCTGCAAGCCGCTGCTCTTATTCTGATCTACACCTGATTCAAAAGACATACAAAGATCACACAGTCCATTATCAAGATCTTCCATTCCCATAACACTACCATTATTGCGAATGCTTATTGCTTTAGAATACTTGCCAAAACTCCCGACTACAACATTATCTGATGAGCTTTTATCCCGAATCATGTTAATATTCTTCGCACCCATTTCGCTTAAAAACAATCCGGCTAATGCAGGAATCAATCTGGTTCCGATAGTTGAGGATCCATTAATTTTTAAAATAACCTCATAATTATCTCTTACGCCATCTCTTTTCATACATCCTGTACTTAACCCACACATTATGACAAATAAAATTTTTACATGAAATCGAAAGCTGGAATCCATTTTATCTCCTTACCAGAACCTGCCTTATGCTTCAAAATAAATATATGGTCATATTTGTCCAAAATAGAATCAGCAGATAAGTCGCCTGCCTATAGTTTGGAACGAAATTTCCAGACACAGCCTCAATCGCCCTGTTTTCCATAAGACCTCCTGGCCTCAATATCAAAATCAGGTTTCCCTGTTACAGTAATTCCACCAGGGAAAGGTGCCAGCCTGTTATGATGTAATCCTTGAAAGATGTGTTCTATCCTGAATAAATATTCAGAATAAAAGACAATTGAAGTAACGTGATTTAATAATGAGGTTAAAACAGATAAAAAAAAACATTCTGTCTACCGGTTCAAACCGGATTTATTAAACAAGGGGTTCTCTGTTTAAATGTAAACCTTCTTTTTCAGCCGCATCAAATGATGCACCTCCACCTATTACAACAACCGCACTCTCCTTTGCAGTACAGACCGATTCAGCAATATTTTTTAAAGCACTGGAGTCACTTCCCAAAACAGTATCACGGAGTTCCTGTCGAAACTCTTTTGTGTTACCAGATATAAGATTCAAAGTCTCTCCAAACCCTTTTGCATGAGGTGACCGCGGTGAATCAATTTTACCAATAGTACCTATGATACTTTGATCAACTTTATCCTGAGTAATCCCTTTTGCAATCTCTTTTAGTGCAGATTCAAAATGAGTCAATGTTGTCAGAAGATTCGGGTCCCTGTAGGAAGCACATGCAAAAACAGGGTGAGACAACGACATCATTGCCATCCCTCCGTATGCTCCTCCTTCAACCCTGATTTTATCCCACAAATAACCGGTTGATAAATTTCGAGACATTAAAAAAAGGAGCCCGGCAGTGACAGGATCCATCGAACCAGATTTCCATACCCTGGCTACATAATTTACTGCAGAGTTTAACTCTATTCCATCGAATCTATCTTTAACATTCTCATTTCCAATTGATACCGGTTTGAAATCCTTTGAAGGCAATTCATTTACAACTTTTTCTAAATATGTCAATTGTTCTGCAGGTTTGTCTGAAGTTAAGGAAATCATACATGCTTTGCGGTTAATGACAATTTCGTGAAGTTTTATAACCGATTCCAGTACTTGATCATATTCCTCATTTTTAGCCAGTTCATTTATAAAACGCAATTGTGTAATACCCCCCAGGATCTCATTCACATATTGTGACAAGCATAAAAATGATGAGGCACGGGTAACCGCATAATGATGCCCGGCACTACTAACTGATGATAATAAATTATTCCTTCCTTCCAGAATTATATCCTTAATCTGCTTTTTGTTTTTCAGATCCGGCTCCAGAAACAGGTCTCTGAATATATTCATCATATCCTTAAAACGAGGTACAAGCGATTTTCCGTGGAAAAAAGTATGAAAGAAAAGATCCTTTTCACTCCCCAGCATTGTCCTGCAGTTTACTGAAGAAACAATACCACCAGTGGAAAGTGCAATTCGCTTTGCGACCTGCTCATAAGATAAACCGCAAGCTCCGCACCTTGTTATCAACTCAGTATAAACAGGAATATAAGCCAATAAATCTCCTGGTATTGCCCGAAGATCAAAACCGATATCAACATAAGCAATTCCAGAAGTAAATACAGGATGCATATAAACTTTTACACCATTTAGCTCTACAATTTCAGCCTCGACTTCCTGTCCACGCCTGGGAAGATCTGACTTTTTCAATTTTGGCAGCTTTTCTACGGCTTCAGGTGGTGATGGCGTTTTTTGCTGTTCAAGCAGTGTTTTTGTAAGTTGATAATATTTTTCCATTTCGTTTTCTCCAAAACCGCTTGACAGATTCTGTGCATGCTGTTCTGTCTGCATTTCCAGTTCTTCACCTTTTTTGGATGAAGCTACTATAACAGAGAGAAGACGATGGGTATTTTCCAGTAAACGTTTTTTTATCAGATCAACAAAATAATCTGTTCCGCCTGAAAGCTGTTTTTTAAGAAAATCCAGTGGTTTTTCGAAAGTCAAATGGGCCAGAGGATCTCCATCATAAATCCACGAACGGTAGCACCGCTCAGCAAGACGCAGATTATATGGAAAATGTCCACCAGTTACTTCCCTTAAACCGAATTCTATCTGACGTAAAGATCCGTTAAGAAGATCCGGGTCCAGACCATTCTGTACCTGATCTTCCAGTGTTTTCAGTATCAATGCTTCAATTTTTACTGCGTTTTCAGGTTGACATTTTCTAAGCCCGGCAGCAAAAACAGTTTGCACAAGTTCCGAATCAAATCCACAAATATCATCAAGGTCTTCCCCCAGGCCAGAATCAACCAATGCCCGTTTTAGTGGAGAACTCTCAGTTCCCAAAAGATAGTGTCCAATTATGCGACCTGCCAGAGTAGTAACCGGATCAACAGTATCGTTAAAAATCCATAATAACGCAACTGTAGCTTTACCATCATCTTCCTTTGGCGCAGGAGCTTCAACATAAAGCTTACGCGGCTCTTTCCACAACTGCTGAGGTACAACTGCAGAATCAACATCTATGGCTTCAAAGTTGCCCAAATAGTTATCATTTAAAAATGAGAGCGTTTTATGAGAAGGAAGGTTACCATAAAGAAAAATGAAACTGTTTGATGGGTGATAATACTTTTTATGAAACTTCTTAAACTCTTCATACGTTAAATCGGTAATGGATGCCGGTTCTCCACCACTTTCATAATAATAAGTAGTATCAGGGAAAAGTGCAGAAAGAGTTTTGCGTTCAACATGACTCGAAAAATTGGAAAAAACTCCTTTCATCTCGTTGTACACAATCCCTTTTATACTTACCGGCTTTGATTTGTCTTCAACATCAAAATGCCACCCTTCCTGATAAAAAGTGTTTTCTGTCAATATAGGATTTAAAACAGCATCACAATAAACATCAACCAGATTATAAAAATCTTTTTCTACCTGTGATGAAACCGGGTACACTGTTTTATCCGGATATGTAAGTGCATTGAGAAAAGTCTGAAGAGAACCTTTCAGTAATTCCTGAAAAGGATCTTTCAACGGAAATTTATCTGATCCACACAAAACCGAATGCTCCAGAATATGAGCAACCCCGGTACTGTTAAATACAGGTGTTCTGAATGCTATTGAAAAAAGATTATTGGGATCATCATTAAACAGATGTAGAATGGATGCTCCTGTTTTTTCGTGAACAAACAGATAAGCGGTTGAATGAAGTTCTTTGACGGGTTCAACTTTTTCAAGCCTGAATCCGTGAATATTCATTTTTTCTGCAAGATTTTCCTGTTGAGGGACCAATGATGCCATAACCTGTTATGACCTTTCCACGCTCTATTAGGCATTAATTTAAACTAAAATTATCTTTCATTAATATCAGATTAATCTGCACATTACAAAAGAATCTCGATCAGAATTATTTTTTTAACAATTAGTGACACTTGTTCTCTTAGAGATATTTCTCAAATTACTTCAAAAACTCTTCTGATTGTGAACCATCTTTTTTTATCCGGATATTTCTGATTACCCTTGATAAGATAATTTAATTCTTTGCAAACTATGTACCCTTTATAAAAGTATCGCAGACCTCTGCTTGTAATCTACCAAAGATTTCACACAAAGCATAAAAGATGCTGGTATTTTAAACGCTTTAGCATCTTTTGAAATTCGGGACGGACTACTTTTTTACGCTTTTCATAAAAGTTAAAAATAGACCGTCTCTAATTTAAGCGTTTTAACTAAACTCAACTTTCTCTCTACATAAAGCACCGTTCCCTGTTATGGGGTTCTGTCTGGAGAAGTGTAACTTCTGCTTAATTACCAGGGGCATGATAATTGCCATTTTTTAATCTTGTAAAAGGAATGATATCTACTCAAGGAGGTAACTGCTTATGACTTCTAAGAAATTGCATCAAGGAAGTGAAATTCCCGATTTCTGGCTTCCCGATATAAATGGTGTTATTCTGCCCAAAGATAAACTGATTGGCGCCTCTGCCATTTTGATCACTTTTATTTGTAACCATTGTAACTACGTAAAACATATCAGATCAAAACTTGTCGAGATAATTAAAGAATATCAACAATTCGGAGTAGCTGCTATTGCAATAAACTCTAATGATATTGAAAAAGTTCCTGATGATTCACCGGACAGGATGAAACAGGATGCTCTTAAATACGGTTATACCTTCCCTTATCTTTTTGATGGTACACAGGAAGTAGCCAGGCTGTTTAAAGTTTCATGCACTCCAGATTTTTTTGTGTTCAATAAAGAAGGTAAACTTTTTTATCATGGCCAGATGGACAACAGTAGACCTGGAAATGATTGTCCTGTAACCGGAAAAGATCTTATGTTTGCTCTCGACGGTGCCCTTAAGAATAAACCTCCGGCTTCAAATCAAAAACCCAGTAATGGTTCCAGTATAGTATGGCGTAATACCCAAACAGACTATTTTATAAACATTCTTGCGCATATATCACAAACCGACAAATCTAGTGTTATCTGATATGTTTGATCAACAACCATGCCCGACATTTCCCCTTGTTTTATTATCCGAATTCTGAACAATACGGGAGGAAATGCAGGGCATTGCCACTTTCAGATTTTGTTGTTCGACTTATTCAAGATAGTTTAACACAGCTTCTCTTAAATGCTGTGGCCGAAGGTAGTTTTGAGCAAAGACGGAATGATCTGAATCTGATAAAACAAAACCATGCGTTTCTTCGTATCCAGGTCCGGCATGGGCACCATTTTCCATAGAAAAACTCAATGGTAATTTATCAGTTCTCCATCCCAAAATTACAAATTCACCGGAATAGTGATGAGCAACCAAAGTAATTAAATCCTCTGAAATTTCTTTTACAAACGGGTGACCGGTACCAATTACCTCATTGATGTTTTCTGGCAAATAACATGCTCCCTTGCAGGTATAACCAACAACACGGTTTGAATCGCTTAAGAAAAGTACAGTCGGGATGTTGGCATTTTTTACGAGTTTTGAAGCATAATTCCATTTCTGACTCATTGTTATTTTCTCACTGATATATATATGACCAACTGGTCCCATTGCACTGACAAATACACTTCTTCCCATTTTCACCTTGATCTGATACTTTTTTTTAATATTTTCAATCAACCTGAATGTAAACCGTCTTATCACAATTGCTGTATCCAGTGGCTGATCGTACCCCTTAATTATTTTACATTTAAACACATCCGAAACAGCATCGTGTATACTCCTTTTATTCTCAATATGATAAGGTATGGTTTTTTCCTGTCCATGATCAGAATAGATCCAGATATTATACTGTTTACAACCAAACTTTTCTGCATTATCCGAAATTCTTCGAACAGCACTATCTATACCTTTTAAAGTCCAGTGAGCAAATCTGCTTGAAGGTCCCCGTCGATGGGCCTGTTCATCGTATCCGTTAAAATTGCAATGAATTATTGAGTACCCATTTTGTATATCTCTGCCGACACCTGCTACAATCAGTTCCCTTAAAAGTACACAAATACCCACTCGTGCGGGAATAAATGAAATTTCCATTATCAAATTTTCATTGTTAATGATTCCATTAATCAAACTAACTATTGACAAGAGCAATTCAGCAACCAACAATAAAACTATTTTGGCAAAAATTCCAATGTGAATTACAGCAACCAACAAAATCCCCAATGGATGTTTTTTTATCCATTTCCAGTAAAAACCACTTCTGCCAACACAAAACAATGATTTTTCTGCGCCACCAATAAAATCATCCGCGTAAGCACAGCCACCTCTCAAAAGTCCCTCATTATTCCTTTCCAACTCTTTAGTGATCTCATTAACAATTTTGGGATAAAGCATAGAAACAAACTCTTTTTTATTCCTGTCATAAAAACCAAATGATGGAACGACACAGCGTACTCCATACATAAGTTCTGCCTGTACAGATGGAGTGCTTGATGGTAATCCGGAATAAAAAGAAGAGATTTTGTATCGTTTTTTTAAAATCATGTTTTTAACAAATGGCATCTCATCATTCTCTATGGCTTGACATAATTGTTTATGTGACAGCCCATCTATCTGGATAAGAATCAGCTTCCTGTTTTCAATACCTGTTTTATCAGGATATATCAGAGCAGAAGCATTCAAGCTCCCTTTTTTTGATAACATTCGAAAACATTGGATTAAACTAGAAAATTTTTTGATCATGGGTAGGAAATACTCAAGAATAGTGCCAGATCACTTTTTCAAAAAATGCATGCCGGCTTTTATTATACCTATTATACACAACATCACGCTGGGGATTATCTTAAAACAGTTTAACAGCACTTAAATCGGCATACCAGTTGCTTAATTACCCAAATACAATCATTTCTAATTGTAGAAACTCTTATGAAATTAATTCGGACATTTATACGTTTAATGCTACTGTTGATCATCATTCTTGCTCTGTTTAATATTACGATATATATAGCTTTTTTACTACCCCCGATTCAAAATCTGGTACGTACTAATATTGAATCGTTGCTCAGCTCTATCCTTAAAGGAAATGTTACTGTTGGTTCTCTTCAAATCAATATTTTTTCGGGGGCTCATGCCCAAAACATACTTCTTTTTGATCCGAAATTTCCTGAGAATTCGATTTTTGTAGAGAATATCTTACTAAACTACCAGCCAACCTCTCTTTTTCATAAAACATTCAATATTACATCAATTGCCGGTAACAAGATATGTGCAAAAGTATCTTTATCACCAAACAAGGTAAAAACACTTCCATTCCTGCCATATCCCGACACTTCCAGCAATCCTGAAACCTCACAATCAAACTGGAAAGTAGTTTTTAATAAAATCGATCTTGATAATTTCAACCTTACATTCAGTGATTCTTCACATAATTTAACAGCAGAAATTATTAATGGTTCTGCTCATTTGCTATTTCTGTCCGATGTCTGTTTTAATGGATTTTTATCTATTCCGCAAGGCAAATTAAACCACGAATACTGGAATGGTTCATTTGATAATCTTACAACAGATTTTTTAATAAATGAATCACAACTCGCTGTTGACTCACTCAAATTCAGCGGCTCCACAACATCTTTAATTGCTACCGGTACAATGCCATTTTCATCCTCTAAACAAATGAGCATTAAAGTTTCGTTCAAATCATCCCTTTTGCCAATAGATTTCAGCTCATTTCTGCCACAACTGGAATCTGCCGGAAATATTTCAGGGAGCACGTTTCTGAAAGGGTCGATATTACAGCCTGAGTGGTATTTCGATTTTTCTGTTAACGATATAATACTATTCAATATTCCAGTTCAATCGATAAGTGTTGATGCATTATTGATGAATGATTCGATCATTGCTGCCGCTGACTTTCAGTCTCCAGGACTATCTGGGGACAGTTTTTTCTCTGTAAAAATTGACAGCATTCTTCTGAACCATAAACTGAAGCATTATAGTGCAGATTTCAATATTAATCAATTTGATCCATATTTACTTCAGTATTTAAATAAAGATCTCAAATCTATTCCCTCAGGGAACATAAACATACAATGCCAATTGTCCGGAACCAACCCTACATGGCCCGATACTGTTATTTTTAAAACAGCATATTCAGGCAAAACCATCACACCCGCAATGTATTTCCAGGGAAAAATCATATCATTTGACTGGTATGCAAATGCATGGTGGGACAATAACAATGCGCATTTATCTGGTATAATAGACAAACAAGGAAACATTTCTGGAAAGGTTACTGCAAACATCAAAAGTCCGGATCTTATCAGTAATCTTATAATCAACGAAACTGTCAGCGGTCAGGTTTCACTAAATTCGGAATTTAAATATCTTGATGGCCATTTTCATGCATTGGCAGATATTTACAGCAATAACATTGTATGGAAAACAGTAAGAATCAGCGATCTGTTTTGCCAAACCTTGATTCAAAATAACAAGGTGTATCTGGATACAGTACACTCGGTTATTGAAGGGAAAATGGATTCCATTGTTCCACTCTTTACTAACTATAACGCAGGCGGTTTTTTTCAGCTTGTATTATCCGGTTCTGGTCCATTAATAAATCCTGATATCACTTTTCATTTAAGGGGCAGGCAAGTCTCTTTTAACAACCTTTTCTTTTCTGATGATCTATATGGCATTTTCTACATGAATGGTTTTTCCAAGGCATCGTGGAATAACTTCACTTTTTCAAACAGAAATCACAAAATTATCAGTAACGGATCTTTTGTTAAAAAAATTAATGAATTATCTTTGATATCAGATGCCGTTTTTTTGAGCGAATCTGAATCCGGTCAGGATTCTTCAGGAGTCATAAATTTCAATGCAACCATTCAAAATGAATCAATCGAAACCAGATTTACTGCTCAAAATGCAGAACTGAATGTTGCAAAATCATTTTTTGTCAATTCTAAACCATTCAGTGGCAACCTGAATGCAGCAGGTGAACTGAATGGTCCAATATCCAACCCTGCTGGTAAATTGATATTCAATACCCAGAATTTTTGCATTAAACCTTACCTGGTAAATTCGGTAAATGGAGAACTGACCTTAAGAGATTCTCTTATTAATGCAGAGATTTCAGTTTTATTTCCAGATTCCGTTTCATCCGTTTCTATCAATTCAGAACTCCCGCTACTTCCTGGCAAAAACTGGATATTAGACAAAACCGGTACAAGAATTCCACTCATATATCTGTCAGGCGATTGTTTTCATTTGTCCGCTCTTCAATCGTCTGTTCCTGAAATTATCGAAGGATATGGTTCCGGCAATTTCAATGTGAAATTATCCCATTCTCATGATGAATGGAACCTGGATGGCCGGTTTATTGCCAACATGGACAGTATGAACTATCTTCCTCTTGACATTAGTGCTAATTCGATTAATCTTTCTGGAATTTTGTCAGGAACTTTGAAATCACCACAAATTTCATTTTCCACTTCTGCCAGGGACATTTATCTTAAATCCGACAGGATCTTATCGCTTTACAGTAACGGAATGTTTAAAAATGATACTCTCTATATTGACAGCAGTTACGCATTGTTTGACAATAGCGGTTTTTTACAATTGTCGGGAATCATTCCAGTATTGGGAATTACTTCAATACCCATTCCACAAATCAGTTATTCGATTCAAAACCTTCCTCTTTCAATTTTCAACTCATTTCTTCCATACCGTATCATTAAAAAAGGGACTCTTCATGGTGATGGAACAATAAGTAATAGATATGGCAGATTCTTCTCACAGGGTGAATTATTTGTAAATGATGGAGTTATTGACTTCGGACTTAATGAAAAAAGTACTGGACCGGTTAATGGAGAATTGATCCTTAAAGATGATTCGTTAATTGTCAAATCATTCAAGGCACGGATGGGTGATGGTGATTTAACACTAAGTGGCTTTTCAATTATTAAATTAAATGAAATCCCTGAACTTAATTTCAATATCACGTCTGAAAATGCTTCATTTCAAATCCCTGATCTTGTGAAAGGCAATATCGATTCAATTGACTTATCTCTTAAGACTATTGATAACAGATTCAATCTCAATGGTAATGTTTTTCTTGGTGAAACCCGTTTCATACGCAACATTCGTATTAATGACCTGATCTCTCAAAATGTGCTCCGTCCGGATGCCCCCAATAGTCGTGAATCGTCTTTTCTTGAGTTGGTAGATATTGAAATTGAGTTGCAACTTGATGAAAATCTGTTTATTGATATGAATCTTGGGAACCTTCAACTTGAAGGTTATGTGGCAATATCCGGACCTCTTATATCACCCGGTTTTATTGGTGACCTTCAAATCATTGATGGGTACATATATTACCTTGATCGGGAATTCTTCATTACCGAAGGTAATATCAGCAATTTCGATCCTGAATTTAATCCTTCTTTTGATATAACTGGAACTACTGATGTAATTGCATACACCGCTGCCGCTTCACAGACACAATCATACAGTATCACTCTGTTAATAAGCGGTGATCTTGAAAAACCACAAGTTGATTTAACTGCAGAACCACCTCTGAGCAAACCCGATATAATCAGCGTTTTAACTTTAGGCTCGACTCTTGGATCTGTCGGTTCAGATCTTGCCAACAGAATTGGTAATCTTGTTGGTCAGGAAATAATTGGACTAGGAACCAGTAAATTGGAACGAATACTTGATCTTCAAAGTATCAATATATCCGGTGATATTTTTAATACAGCTACAGGAAAAGGCCCTGAGGTAACATTAACCCGACGATTCTCCAGAAGGCTGATTATTACATATACAACCGGTTTCGCTGATCTTTTTTCTCCAAAGATATCTGCCATTTTCAGATTATTTCCATTCCTGTTTTTGACAGGTGAAACAAATGAACAGGGTGCAGACATAGGATTGAGATTCAGAACAAACAGATGAACATGAGATTATTGTGAAAAACATCAATATTGTGATTTCTACACTTATGTTACTCACATTTTCATATAACCTGTTAGCTGAAAATTCCGACATTCACGTTGCATCTATCAAAATTCACGGCAACGAAACATTCAGCACAGACACTCTTTTATCTTTAATGGAAATCCGCAAACCGTTTCTTTTCTGGAAAACAACCTATTCAGATTTTAAACTTCATGAGGACCTCAACGCAATTACCGTTTTTTACAGAAGTCAGGGATTTATCAATCCTAATATAACCCACGAGCTTAGATTTGATTCTTCTGATAATAAAGTCCATATTGAGATTACCATTGAAGAAAATAAACGTATAAA
>JAAYEB010000123.1 GCA_012728995.1 Fibrobacter sp.
AACCGGCTTCAAGGATAGGATGGACCGGAGATAAAGATAACGGCCACTTTTTTGTAGAGACTCCTGGTGAAGATGGTGAAATAAAGGTTCAAAAGGGTAATCTTGAAGTAAACGGGACTGTAAAGGCTGCAAAGTTTGAAGGTGATGGAAGCGGGTTGACAAGTTTACCTTGCAGCAGTAATGGAGTTACAGAAATAAACATTGCAAATGCTGTTGTAAACGAAGACGGTGAACTGGTATTTGAATTAAGTGATGGGGAAACAATCGAAGCCGGTGTTGTAAAAGGTGCTGATGGTGCTGCAGGAATTAACTGGAGGGGTACCTGGGATAACGAAAAAACATATAAAAAACGTGATGCGGTTTTTTATGAGGGAAGTTCGTATTATGCTGCTGATGACGATCCAGCAGGAGTGCCTGGAACAGACAATTCGTGGAGTATTATAGCAAAAAAAGGGGATAAGGGTGAACCCGGATCTGGTGGTACAGGAAGTGGGGTTAGTGTTACTGGAGCAAGCATAGACGAAGATGGTAAACTGGTTCTGGAATTAAGTGACGGCAGTGAAATTGAAGCAGGTGTTGTAAAAGGAACTGATGGTGTTGACGGAAAAGATGGTGAAGATGGTAAAGATGGAACAAACATTGAGAATGCATTGATAAATACAAAAGGTGAACTGGTTATAAAGCTGGATGATGGAGACAGTATAAATGTTGGAGTAGTAAAGGGAGTAGATGGGGCTGATGGAAAAGATGGTTCAGACGGAGAGGATGGAACAAGTGTTTCAACAGCTACGATAGATAAAGACGGTAAACTGATTTTAAAATTAAGTGATGGAAATCAGATTACAGCAGGAGTTGTTAAAGAATCTATCAAAGATAGTCTCATTCTTGAAAATGAAAATGCGAAAGTGAAAGTTGTAACAGTTTCAGGCTTGGATGAGTATTATACAAATATAAATTCTAAAAGAATTAGTATCGGCTGTATATCACGTGGAAATATGCCATTCTCAACTATTGATGCTGGTAATGCAAGTTTTTCAAATCCATATGGCCAAAACATTTCCTTAGGTAGTGGAGGAATTTCTGTAGGTCACACTGTGGACAACAGATATAAAGTTGCTATTAGTTATGATGTTATTAAACTTAACAACAATGAAAATGAAACCATTATTAATGGGAATTCAATAACAACAGATACAGTAAAAAGTTCAAAGGTAATTGTTGATGGAGAAGCTCTCGATGTGCCGGATTATGTATTCGAAAATAATTATAAATTAAAATCCTTGAATGAAGTTGAATCGTTTATTAAAAAACATAAACATCTTCCAGAGGTTCAAAGCGCAAAGGAAATCGAAAAAAACGGTATGGATGTCGTAAAAATGAATCTTGATCTCCTGAAAAAAGTTGAAGAACTGACACTGTATATGCTGGAACAGGAAAAGAAGATGAATAAAATGGAGCTGGAGATCAAAAGTTTAAAAAATCAGAAATAAAAATTGAAAAGAAAATTGAAAAGAAAATTCGAAATCAGAAAAAATTACAAACTCGGCAACTCATCTGATAATTAAAAAATTTTGATTATCATGCTCGCCGAGCGCACACGCCCCACCCGATGGGAGTGCTGAAAATTTTGTGTAAACTATCAAAAAGGTAGGTGTATTTCACTGAACTATGATTTCAAATATAATAAAATACTACTGAATCACCACTAATGTTTATTGTTAGATATAACCAACCCAC
>JAAYEB010000124.1 GCA_012728995.1 Fibrobacter sp.
GGATAATGTTGCCCGTAACTGGGGAACCATACGTACAAGTGAAAACGGATTACAGCGGCTGAAAAAAATACACGAAAAAGTACTTCAATGTAACAAGGAGCCGGTTATTGATCCGGTGTATGTGAAAAACAAAGGGTTAACGGTAGAATATATGAGTAAAAGCAAAAAGAGGGAAAATTATCTTTACTGTAACGGCTATGTAAGATTGGATGCTGAAATAGATACAAGGGAGCCGGGATTATTAACAGGTACGGGTATATTGTTTAAAGTATCAGATAATGTAAATGTATTTTATGCGAGTTCAGATGAGAACAATATGTTTGATACATCAAATTTACTTTTAGCCGGAATTGCTTCAAATCATCTTATATTACGTGATTATTACGCATTAAGAGATACATTAACTGATGAGGGCATTTGGCTTAAAGGTATAAATGGAGATAAACAGAATTTTTATTTTAAAATCTGTTCTGTCAGATTACCAGTTTTAGTGGGTTCTGGTATTATAAAAATTGATACAGCATTTTCATTAACAATTGATGAAAAAGCAAATTCAGAGGGAGAAATCAATGGTACAATAATGTGCAATGAAAAAAACATAGTAAAAATATTTCCTTTTGAACGGGATGATTTTGGTAATGCAGGTGATATAATTAATAATGTTAATGAACCTTGTTTATTGTTACACGGCCATAAGAGATATATTGAAGTAGATTCAAGCTATTTTAAAAATGCTGATAATGATAACCTTGCATATTTTGCAATGCAGGGTGAAGATTCTACAAGTCGTAAAATCCTGGTTAACAGAACCGGACGTTTTAGTGCCGAACTGCAGGATACATCACCGGGAACAGGAAGATTAATTACTTTTATCATGGGACGGGGGATAAAACGTGCTGTATTTTTCCATGATCTTGATATGTGGCATTTAGCATTCAAGTATATAGAAAACGGGTTATTAACAAGTACTGTTACTGGATGTCAGATATATACATTAAAAATAGCACCAGAAGACCATCAGTTACCTGATAGCTGGAAAAATATGGGCAAAATCATTTTGAGACGTTCTGATGGTATAAGAGTGTATTCAGATAATGCGATGACTAATGAAATATTTTTTTCTGAAGATACATATTATAAAGAGATTCCATTAGATGTGTTTAAAAGTAATACTTATATTGGTACAAGAGAACAGATATATTTATATTCGGAACGAGGCGGGTTAGATACACTTTCGGTATCGTTTAAGATTAAAGGTAATGAGTATTTTACTGAAACAGTAAGAGTAATAAGGATAAAGCCGCACAGGGTTTCATTTATGAACCAGAGTAATTCACAATGGTCTTACGCTAATATTCATCCATTCAGGGTTCCAGCAAAAAACACATTACCGGTACGTTATTACATTGAAATGGGAAACACGTTACTAAAACACAATGGAGAATGGGTACAATACCCTTCTGAAGATGCAATACGTGAAAAGTTTAACCTTATATTTTCATTTTACGGCGGGAATAATTCCGTGTATCCCGAAGAATTATGCAGAATGGATATTTTTTCAAATGGATTAGAAAAAAATGGAGCTGATGTTGAGATAGATGGGTATAAAATAAAGGTTGAGATTGATCCATCCACATTTCTTAATGCTGCAAGTGAACTTGAAGGAAGATCCAAGCATTCAATAGATATTTATACCAATCCCCAGAGTCAGTATTCCGATGATGCTGATGCTTTTGACAATAATAACGGTTTGCAGTTTGGAAAATCAAGGCAATCGGATATTTTAACAGATATTTTGGGTGATGAATTTGGAATGATTTCACCGGTTACCTATCATTATGGTACTGGTACAATGAAAGTATCTTTTGACTACATATATAATAATGGCCAGTTATACATTAATCCTGTGCAGTTAAGAGCAGATGATGTGGAAGATATAATTTCTCAGTATGATAACAAATTAGATATATGGACTGAACCTAAACTTCCATATCCTAAAACTGCCGAATGGTTTTTCCATTCCGGACATGGTCTTGCAAACAGGCATGCAGGATTATTCTTTTGTACGAGAGATGGAGATGTATTTGATCTTAATGCAACTGATGAACAATATGGAGTACCTGTTAAAGAAATACTAAAACAGAAATGGGCGGGAAATGTAAATCTTGCCATACTTAACAGTTGTTATAACGCGAGTGTACATCTGGAGTCAAATTCAGTTGATCCGAGTTATTGTGATTATCCCTCAGAAAATGATATATGGAATGATGATCCGAGTGGTGTCAATAAAGGATTGCACAACCATATTTTCAAATGGTTTGAAATGCTTGGTAATACAAGGAATAATTTTGTTCCAAATACAGCAGTACTGGGCTGGGGACGGAGTAAAATTGACGGGGTAGCTTATGGAGCAAGGGATAATACGGGACAATCGCCAAGTGATAGAATTAAAAACAGAAATGGATTTATAAGTTTTACTGGACCGGTTATGGAGGAGTGGAATTCACTTATTGAGAAAGAATCTAATCCAAATGGAATATATTTGGCTCGATCATGGATTGAGGCTGTTATTGAAGAAAATGAGAAGAAAAATAATGAAAAAGAAAAAGGAATAAATTTAAATTGTCATAATGCTATTTCAATAGGTACTGATAGTAATGGAATTTGTAAAATTTTCATGATTAATTCTTATGATGAAGGAGACATTTATTCGTTTACTATTAAAAAGAAAGAAAGTAACTACTCAGGTCTATAGGCTACCACATTTGGTGTAGCCATTTCTTTGAACACAACAGGTTGACACACAAGAATAGACAAGCACTAGTCCCTGATAGTAATTTCCTTATATGCCTATTCAAATGTCCGAAGATGATATTAGAGCAGTCTACCGGCAAGGGGAAGACGCTGTTGTAGGCCTGATCACCATGCTTGTTGATCGGCTTAATTCTCTTGAGGAGGAAGTCACCCATCTCAAGGGAATAGTCAATAAAA
>JAAYEB010000125.1 GCA_012728995.1 Fibrobacter sp.
GCACATTCGCACTTGTCGCCCGCGGAAGCGCTTATAAACTCTCCCGACGTGAAGTCGGGATCGTACAGTAAAAGCCGCTTTTCTTATGTGCAGGTGCTGCTCAACTTAATGGCTGCGGAGAGCTTTTGTTTTCTTAATCCAATGAAGTGGAAACAAAAATAAAATTCCAAATCTCAATAAGAATAAAATATCAAACAAATTCCAATCAATAAAAATCCAATTTCACAAATCCGGATTATCTGCACTACATCTTATTATTAATTGTTCAATTCATTAATACTGGAAAGTTTGTAATTTCTATCTTATTGTTTCCGATTTTATCTTATTGTTTGTAATTTTATTCCGATTTTTTCTGATTGGTTTCCGATTTCTCTTCCTGTTTCGAATTTGGTATTTTTTCTTCTTTTTTCCCTGCTTTTTCTTTGGTTCTATTTCGTATTTAGAATTTTCCTAATCGTTTTGTTTCGAATTTCGTATTAATTATTTCGTAATTTTTAATTTCTACTGCGGGGGTCGTGTGCGTTCGGCGAACATGAATCATATCATATGAAAAGATGCCATCATTAAAAGCTGTGTCGTTTGTGCTCGGCGGACAAAAACCATATAGTGCGACTGGCGGGAAGGGTTTGGGTCTTTAATTCAAAGGGATCGAATTTTGTACGAAATTCATATACCATTCAAGAATCTGTTCACCAGAGAATATCGCTATCCAGATTCCAGCTCCAAGAAATGGACCAAACGGTATATGATGATCGGATGAAATCTTTTTTGATGCCAACATTGCTACCCCCGCTATCGAACCAAGGAAAGCACCGAAAACAATACCCATAAAAGCTACCTTTAATCCAAAAAGTGCTCCGGCAGCAGCCATCAGCTTTATATCACCACCTCCCATTGCCTCACCCTTTTTGAACAGGACAGTGCCAATCCATCCAGTGAGATAAAGCACACCGCCACCACCAATAAGCCCGATAACCGATTGAAAGGGAGTTATCCCCAATGGCAAAAATGAGTAGATTAAACCTGCTGCAATCATCGACAATGTGAAAACATCAGGAATTATATAATGCTTCAGGTCTATTACAGAAACCGGAATAAGCAGGAGAAGAAAAACAGAGTACAAAATCATTCCGGTTAATGTTTGCCACGGTGCAGAATTGAATACTACCGGTTTAATCATCAAATACCAAAGAATAACCGAAAAAATTGCTGTAATCAGCTCAACAGCAGGATATGTGATCGGGATCCGGTTTTTACACGCTGAACACCGCCCCCCTAAAAAGATGTAACTTATGACAGGGATGTTCTCCCAGGGTTTTATGCTTTTTTTGCACTTTGGGCAAAAAGATGAAGGCCATAGAATAGATTTTTTTTCGGGTACCCGGTAAATCAGCACATTAAAAAATGAACCAAAAATAAGCCCGGTTAAGAATGCAAATGACGGAATCATGATACTCTTGATAGTTGTTAATTTTCAGTTTTTGCATTTGATCTGTTTTTAATCATATCAATAAATTCAGGTTTTTCTTTTTCTTTCAGTTTTTTCAAGGCAGATCGATACTTGATTATACCATTAAGTTTTACCGGATGGGGGAGGTTTTTATATAAACGGTATACAAGTGATTTGCCGAAATCATTTTCAATTCTTTTAAGGGGAAATGAAGAAACCGACAAACAGAATGCCCATGCAATCAAAACAGCTTTCAGAAAACCGATTGCAGCTCCAAAAACCCTGTCTATCCATCCAAGAACTGTTAAGTGGATTATTTTTTTGAAACCCCATCCCGAAGCGATAATTACCAGAGCAGTAACGATATAAATAATCAGAAATGAGATACCGTTTTTTATTGATAATGGTATTTTTGCAAGCGATAAACGGGCTGCAAGATCCGGGTAGTACAAAAATGCTACAATAAAGCCAAAAATCATGGCACTTAACCTTATGACTTCACCAATTAATCCCCGTTTTATTCCAATAATTATAAATATTGAAGAAATGATCAGGAAAATTATATCCAAAGTATGCATTTTAACCTCTTGATGGTTGTTATCCCTGTTTTTCCCCTGGAACTTCTCCCGGCGATGCTCTTAATACAAAAATTGTTTGCTTGTTTTTTGGTGCAGCAGTAATCTGGTTTCCAGGTTAATAAATTAAGTTTGAACAAATTTGGAGTTTATTGCTAAATTGTTTGATTCAGGGTAAAAATAATAAAAGACGGGAAAAATCCCGTCTTTTATTACAAACTGTTTTTGAGGTATATAAATCTGTTACTCTTCTTCAAGAATTCCAACCACATGTTTATCCTCGATGAGGAAAATCTTATGGTTACCTTTTTTATAAGTCCATTTTTCCTGCATTGCCCATGGTTGTTGAACTTTTTCTAATTTGTATGGTTCACCGAGAAGGAAGAAAAGAGTTTCCTGCATGATTCCTATTTCAAACCTGCCGTCATATAAACAGGATTTGTCTAATTCCGGAAGATCGGGATTAGACTGGATATAGTTGTCGATTTCGGTCTGGCTTGGTTTAATGAAATCTTTTGAACTGCATCCGGCAAGCAATATACCCAATACAAGAATCCATTTAAGATTTTTGAATTTCATGATCAAACTCCTCTTCCTTAAAATAAATCTTTACAAGCTTATTTAATCCAACAACTTCCAGAACGTCGCCTACATACTCGTTGGGTTCAATTAAAACCAGGTTACCGCTTTTTTTTCGCAACGTGTTATGGCAATAGATTAAAACATTCAAGGCTCCACTATCGAGATAAGTAACTTTTGCCAGATTCATGGCGATATTGTAGATCTCTTTTTCCAGCAGTGTGTTAACATAAGATTTAAGCACAATAGAATCTTTGAGCCGGTCAATTTTTCCAACAATATCGATGATATGATAACCGTTTCTTTCTCTTCCACCAATTTCCATTTTAAACCTCTGGAGCAGAATTAAATGACTGAAAGTATATCTATGAAATATAATATACACTTTAATATTTGGAAATAAAAACAAAAAGCTTTGATTCAAATAGTGTAGACAGTGTTTCTGTTCTTTTTTTTACCGTTTTCAAGAACAGTTTCGAGCCGTTTGAGAAATAATGAAGAGGTGTCATCTTTTGTGCACTGTCCAACCGAAAGTGTTACGGTAACTCCTGTTGGTAACCCTTCGATTCTTTTGGTTCTTTCATTTATGTTTTGTTTAAGACGTTCTGCAAGTTCAAAAGCTTCACGTTTATTGGTATTGGGGAGGATAAGCATAAACCTGTCTCCCGAGTAACGGCTTAAAATATCAACAGTTCTGATCGTTTTTTTGATAATCTTTACAATAATTTCCAGTATTTTGTCACCTGTTTTAAAAGAGAGCGTTTCATTAATTTTTCTGAAATCGTCTATATCCAGCATAATAGCAGATAAGGCATGTTTGTAACGTTTGGCTCTTAAAATTTCTTCTTTGAGTTTTTCAAGGTGATAACCGGGAGAATAAACTTTCCCGATCCATTCATCATCCTTTTTTGTCGAGACTGGTTCTTGCGGTTTTGTTGAAATCTCCAGAAAAATCTCTTCCGGATATTGCTGCTCAAAATAATCAATAGCTGCAGTCTGTATTCCTACTGTACGGTTGAGTTTTGTCTGAAGAGCTTTCTTGTTTTCTAAAATGTGGCGCCAGTGCGATGTGGCTTCCCGTCCTGAGAAGTTTTTTCCTGTAAGCTTTTTAATTAAAATGCCAAAAGGGTTGGGGTTATCGGGACTGATTTCAAGAAAAAACCGTCTTATCAGGTCCAATGAACGTGGATCTGTTTGTTCAAGGGGAGTTTCGATCTGCTCTTTAAAGCCTTCAAATGGAAGTTCATTGGCCATAATAGATATTTTAAATTCTTTTGTGAGCTGATTCTATCAAAATCATATAATAATTGATTCTTCCCCAATCTTCAACCAGTTTAATACTGATTAGTACCTGTAACCGTTTTTTAATAAAAAAGATGCAATTTTTGGTCCGCTTGGGGGATTCAAATCTGAAGGTCATAATATATTTTTCCAGATTAAGGCTCACACACACGCAAAGATTGGAGTAGGTATGAGTTTGTTTGAGATCAAATGTCCTTTGTGTAAAGGAACCCTCTGGATTGATCCTGCAAGCGGTAAAGTGGTTGATCACAGAGCTTCTGATAAGCCTAAAGCGGATCTAAACGAATTCCTGGAGTCGCAAAAGAAAGGAACCGCATGGGATGACCGTTTTCAAAAAGCTAAAGAAGAGGAGGCAAAAAGAAAAGCTGAAATTGAAGAAAA
>JAAYEB010000126.1 GCA_012728995.1 Fibrobacter sp.
AATTGGCATAATACTTTTATTAATTCTTTTAATTCTGGCTATACGTATTGGTTTCAACAAGGAAATGGGTGATGATGTTCCGGATGAAAACACAGTTATTCATGCAAGTGGAATCTATTCAATTATCAGGAAAAGTCCCAGAGAAGAATTGTTAAAAATCCGACCTTCTCAGGAAGAATTAATAAAATATCTCGCTTCAATAAACGAAGATATATGTAAGTTCCCGGTTTCAGATAAGGAAAGAAAAAAACTTGTTGAAGACTGGAGCGAATCGATTAATCGAAATATTGAAACGATTGAACGGGGGGACAAGGATGGTGTGGAGTTTTATTATTTCCAATTTTCACCCCAAACTTGCCCTGTATGTAAGTCATATATAAAAAAAGGACAATTTGTGACCCGGGAAGAGATATTTCGCTATCCTTCAATAATTCCTCCTTTTCACCTGGGCTGTACAACCTGCCTTAATCCTCATCACGGAAACGAAAACCTTCGCGATACAACAGAACTGGGTATGTTTCCTCTTTTCAGTAATGAAGCATTACCCCAACTACCAGACTGGAAAACAGTTTTTATTTCAAATGTTATAAAGGGCGTAACTACATGATTGGAAAAAAGAGATTTATTTCATTCAACAAAATAGTTTTATCAACGGCTCTATTCTGTCTGATCCTTTCCGGACAGGTAGTTGCCGGTGTTGGAGAAGCAGCTGTTATAACCCTGATTTTTCCTCCGGGTGCAAGATCTACCGGGTTTGCCGAAACATTTACTGGTTTGGCTGATGATGCTACAGCGACTTATTATAATCCTGCTGGACTGGGTCAAAGCCCTCTGGCAAACTCCTGGAAATCCTATTTTCATAATGATGAACAAAAATTTACAGCTATAGCTTCAAAATCAAAAAAGGCTTTTGCCTCCAAAAGTAAAATCTGGGCAGGAACAAAAACCGGATTAATGCGTTTTAACGGGAAAGCATGGGAAACTTACGAATCATATCTTGTTGAGGAAGGTGATGACCTGGATCGTATCGTATCCAAATTTATCAATTTAGATGATAAAGATTTAAAAGAAAATGCACTCTGGCAAATAAAAGTAGAAAATGAAATCGGTATGCAACACTTCTCCTTAATAAAGTCCAGCATAACAGATGCATTGAAAAACAATGATACCAAAAAACCAGATTCAATTGCTGAACTCTATGCCAGACGAATCTCCAATCTGGCCTCTTTTGAACGTTCTGTCGGAAAAATCTTTACAATAATTTCAGGTATTGTCAAAGATTCAACACAAGCAGACAAACTTGCCAATACACTGGATAGTCATTTTTCAACACCTGATGATGATTTCAAGGATAAACATGAGATTAAAGTACCATTTTCTATTGCGATTTCCGAAACCGTAACATCATTGGCTATTGATGAAACTGAGCGTCTTTGGGTTGGAACTGAAAATGGATTATGGCGTTACAATGAAAGTGAATGGGCCCTATATACTATGCTTGATGGGTTGCCATCAAACAAAATTACTGCAATAGCAGCCGGTTCATATGGAGAACTTGCTGTTGGTACAGATAAAGGAATAGCTCTTTACAACTCCGGGCAATGGACAAATTATGATACATCAAATGGAATACCTGAATCTTATATCACATCAATAGCTTTTGGTTCCGGAAAAGAGATTTATGCTGGAACCGAAAGTGGTCTGGTAAAGATGATTGATTCTTCTGTTACACTATTTGATACATCAGATGGACTGCTTTCATCAAATATTACTTCACTCTTTTTCGACTCACAAAAACGATTGTGGATCGGTTCTGAAAATGGTGTAACGATCAATAACTCGACATCATGGAAAAGGTACAAATTTCCAAATACCACTGTAACATCATTTGCAGAACAGAAAAACGGTGATATGTGGCTTGGAACCAATAATGGAGCTATAAGTTATCGCGAAAAGAAAGAACGGAAAGACAAACAGGGCAACATGGAACAGAGAGCACCAACCTGGAAAGTATTTCACTCTAAAAACGCCCTTACTGATGACCATATAACTGCTATGACAACTGAAAACAATGATGTCTGGATTGCCACAGAAACCGCTATAAACCGTTATGATTATGCTGAAAAACAGGCAATGATCGCATTCGAACCCCTTCTGCCCGCATTCGGAATCAACGATTTATGGCATTTATACGGAGCATTCGTTCTTCCAACATCCGACTGGGGTACTATCGGACTTTCAGTCAATTATATCGCTATGGGTGAAAACGAGTTGTTTGACGCGTTAGGAAGGGAAAGAGGCAAAGTCCGGTCGTGGGAAGGTGTTTTTGGATTATCTTACGGATTACCTGTTAAAGATGACTTCTCGCTTGGAATTAATGCCAAGTACGTTATAAGCGCACTTGCTCCGGGTTATAATGATAAAGGTGATGGTGTCGGGCAGACATTTGCAATTGACGCTGCGATCTTAAAACGCAACCTGTTTTTCAAGAATTTTGATCTTGGTTTCATGATGCAGAATATGGGGCCGGCTATTTTCTATATCGACAGAACAAGCCTCGACCCGATACCTTTTACCCTGCGTCTGGGACTTGCCTACCGGGCTGTGGAAAAACCTATCCACAACCTCACAGTCCTGTTTGATATGCATAAAGAGGTTGTAAAAAACTACTTTGGAGATAAAGATCCCGACAATTTTCTTCAGGCATTAAAAACCGATCTCTTTGCCGACAAAGATGAAAGTTTTCTTTATGAAATACAGGAAATTAATTATAACCTGGGACTTGAATACTGGTATTCCCAATTTCTGGCCCTGCGCAGCGGTTTTCTGATAGACTACATAGGTGAGAGATATGAGTGGACTTTTGGAATCGGAATCAAATGGGAAAGTCTGTGTTTCGACTGGTCCTATATCTATTCACCCGAAGGTTTTATGAAAGGAATTCTTAAATCTATTAATGACGAGAAAACCGGAGCAACCGGTGCCCGTCACGGACAATGGCGTACATCATTTCTGATTAATTTCTAATTTAAAATATAATCCAAAAGTACATGGCCGGATTTACTTTAAATCCGGCTTAATCATACAGGAAACAAATCATGTTTACAAATTGCCGTTTTTCTCCTGGTTTATTACTGGTAACCTGTTTTTTATTCATGTCTTCAGCCATTATTGCAAACGACAATAAGGATACCCGCAGGGTTCACCCCTATCTTTTGAAATCCTACTCTAAAAAGGGGCTGGTGGAAACAGCCGGCGATCATCAATGGTCAATTAATTTCCGTAAAAACAAAACTGATACTCTGCATATCATAGCATTGCGCGTTGAATTTAATGGCGGGAAAAAAGACTCCTCAACGCAAATAACCGGCAATGGTCTGTTTGGTATCGGCGACAAAACAGAACTTGATTACTATCTAAAAGACACAGTTTACAAATACGATGTTCTTCCACACGATTCACTCTACTTTGCACGTCAGCTTGATGCTGTCAAAAACTATTACAACAAAGTCTCAAAAGGTAAACTTGTTCTTGAATATTCAATTTATCCATCAGGAAGTTCAGAAAAAGGATACGCTGTAGACAGCCTGATGAGGTTTTATTCCCCCGGAGGCAAACAGAAAAAAGAAACATTGGATGAATTTTATTTCAAACAAAGCTATCGACTTCTACTATTTATCAAAGATGCACTTGCTGCAGCTTCAAAAGATCTATCCGATTCTCCTTTTGCCAATTTAACCTACAATCAATCAGACAATACGATTCGTGATGAACAGAACAGAAAAACGGTTTTTCTGATTTTCCATGCCGGTGCTTCTTATCTTACAGACGGAATTGCGCAGGGTGCAATGTATGCAGACAGTCCCTCCGACATGATTGATGTCTTTATTGATTCAGATTTTTTCAAATACTATCGAGACACACTTAAACTCAGCGAAAATGGCATTACAATTCAGGGTAAAAACCGTCTTCTTATTGATGAGGTCATGATGTGCTCAGAAACATCAAATCAGGATGGTGTTAACTGGGGCATTCAGGGAATTCTGGTAAACCAGATTGCTCGTCAACTTGGTATTCCCGATTTGTACTCCAACACAAGCGGCAATTCCGGAATCGGTGCTTTCTGCATAATGGACTTTTCCGGTTACAGTGCTGGTAACGGTTTTATTCCAACCTACCCTTCAGCATGGGTACGTGCATTCATGGGTTGGGATGAAGTTAAAGTTGCACCAATAGGAACCGGTAATAACTATAACATTAAAGCCCTTACATCGGTTCTTGATGGGGAGTTTAATTCAAATGATACTTCAATACTTCTTATTCCCATAAACAGCAATGAGTACTATCTTGTTGAAAACCGTCAGCGCAACCTTTCGGGAAAAAAGGATATCTTCAAATATGATACAACCGATAACAAGGAAATATCGATTGCACATTATCCATTTAATGTCAATATAGACAATAACGTAATAGCTACTTCGGGTAGTGATGAATCCAATGTCATACAGGAAGTGAGAAATAACGATGTCAGCCTTCCAGCTTCGGGAGTCCTGGTATGGCATGTAGATGAAAAAACTATAAGAGAAAAACTGCCTTACAATATGGTAAATACCGATTCATCATATCGCGGAGTCTCTCTTGTTGAAGCAGACGGTATTTTTGATCTTGGGATTGAGTTTGTTGATGCATTAAGTCAGTCGGTTTTCGATTACGGAAGTCCTGAAGATGTTTTTCCACACGAAAAATCAATTGAAGGAAAAAAAACCATAAAGGTAAACAGTTTCGGTCCGTTCACAAGACCATCTACTCGCAGCAACGACGGAGGTCATACATATTTATCGATTGATATCAATCCTCTCAGCTCCAGACCCGGTAAGGAACTGATGATTATTGAACGTGGTGACACAATTAATCGTATTACAAATTTTTCTGATACGGTTTTTTCGGTTTCTGTAAAATGGGACTTTCTGGTTCGTTCATGGCCTAAAAGAACTGCTCCGGAACAGTTCTTTGAACCGCTTCTTTGCGATATAGATAAAAGCAGTGATGGCAACGAGTTTGTACTTCTCTCCAAATCGGGACGCTTATACGTGTGGCCTTCAGATACTTCAGCAAGTAACCCTTATAACACAAAACTATGCATTGTAAACCGTATAAATCTGCGAGGTGATACAATCCACGATGCTGATACAGTATATATTTCAGACAGTCTTTCTGATGTTGCATCAATGCCTGCAGTCATAAATAACAGCGTGTATATCCCTTCAAAAAACAGTCTGATTTATGTCCTTTCCTCTCTTTCTGAGGGAAACCCTCCGGTTAAAGACTCAATAACCCTTCCTTCAGTACCAACTACATACATCTGTAACTATTCAGACTCCTCATGGGCTGTTGGAAGCAGTAATGGAGTTATTTACTGTGGTACTCATAATTCGCATCAGATCACTGCTGTTGAACTTGATTCCGATAGTGCGATATGCGCAATAGCAGCTATCAGGGAGACCGGGGAAATCGCAGTTATTCAAAATGATGGTTCGTTGTCTGTTTGTGATTTGCAGGAACAGAATGTAACCCAAACCCTAAAAATTGATGGTATCGGTCCGTACACTCTGGTTACCGGAGATTTGGACAGAAACAGTTCAAGTGATATTGTAGTTTGTGACAGCAGACAAGGACTGTGGACATTTGACAGAAATCTGGAAATTCTTCCTGGCTGGAATTTCGAGGAACCAATTGACTGGCCTTCTGTTTACTCTTATACAGAGGATAAAAAATCGGACGACCGTTCACAATACCCTGTAAACCTCTCTGCACCGGCCCTTGCAGATATCGACAGAAACGGCAGCCTCGACATTCTGGTTGGTGGCACCAACGGTATTTATGCTTTCAACCACAAGGGTGTGCTTATTGACGGGTGGCCTGCATATCTTGACACAAAATACTGGCTTCAGCGTGGAAGCGTAACTTCATCACCTGTAATTGTTACCGGCAAAAAACGGGAACCGCTTATACTTTTTTCTTCCAATACCGGCGAAAATGTTACATACGAAATAGACAAAATTGTCAAAGCTGATCGAAAAAAGGGTAAAATATGGTATTATAATCAGGAAGGAGTTCTTGACAGTAT
>JAAYEB010000127.1 GCA_012728995.1 Fibrobacter sp.
CGATTAACTATTCGCAAAGAGCTATTCGCTGGTTTGCTGAATCTATCTTTAATACCAACCATGGATTGAGGAACCCGTACCGCAATACCTCTTCCTGCAGTACTTCTATACACCACTCCGAAAACATTTGCATCACCACGGACGAAATTACCATTTGATAATGATCCGTACTGATGCATTTCGTCATCTATTCGTATCCAGCTTTTTGCCTCATCAACCGACTGGTAAATTCCCTTTACATTATTCATCGTCCCATAAATATAAATCGCCGGGTATGATGCTCCCGGAGCTTCTTTACCAAAACCAACAGCTTCACAATGCTGGATTTTCTGTGTATATTTATCATCAGCTTCAGGATCAATATTTACGAATGTTTCGCCCCCGTCTATGGATCTTGCCAGAAAGCCTCCATTAATACCATCCCAGGCATAACCCGTTACCCACACATGCCCCTCTCGGCCCGGAGTAACCTGCATATCAGTCGTCCAGGAAAAATTAGCACTTCCAATTTTTTCAAAAGATTTACCCTTGTCTGTACTTTTGTATACTCCACTGCTAAAGGCATAAAAAATATCAGGATTCTCGGGATCTGCTGTAGGAAAACATTTCTGTGCAGATATACCGCTACATGTACTCCATGTCTCGCCCCAGTTATCGGTTCGCAATAGTATGTTTTTTTCATGTGGATTCCATAATACTACTTTTCCGTCTGCGGATACAGCTATTTTTCCTTTATAATTTATTTTTGGGTCGGGATGGGTCTTGAAACTTGTCCAGGTTTTACCAGTATCGGTAGAATAGTAAAGGGGGAAAACATATTCATTATCAGTTTCATCCTTATCGTTTCCACCAACCCTGACTACAACCGCCGGGTTTTTCGCAGCGTAATCGATTCCTGTAGTTGATCCCATCTGCGGCTGATGACGGCTCATGGGAACCGGTTCAGTAATATCTGTATGCACGAAACCATCATAGTCACCAATAACGGTGATCAGCGGTCCCCCCGGTATACTCACAAGATCCTCAGGAACGGTTTCCTCAAGATTTTTAACCATAAATTTAAAGGCAAATCTTTTGCCAGGCGAGAAATCATCTGCCATGAAAATACCATTACCGGATGTAACAAATACACGTTTGGGATCAAATGGATCAATCTCAATAGATCCTGCCCAGTGTATACTTTCACCCTCAATCCAGTTGTAACCGTTTTTATCCAAAACAGCAACCTGTGCATCATCTGGTATTGTTGAAATTTCATCATCCGGAACATCACCGAAAATACTTTTCCATGTCGTACCACCATCAGTGGTTTCGAAAATTTTATCACCCCACCCTGCTCGGCTTGAGTTATTCCAGCGCTGAGGTTTCCATGTGTTTATTGAAGAAACAACCAGACGATTAGAATCGGAAGCATCCATACTTATGCCACCATATCCGCCAAAATGAGCATCCCAGATTGTTTGCCCGGGATGTTCGGGGTCGTCGGGATCATCAATCCAGTTTTCGGGTGATATATCGGTCCAGCTTTTTTCCTCGGTATCATATTTTAAAACTGCACCACGACTGATAGTTACGCCGTTACCGAATCCGGGACCTGCCCCGTTCGCGGTTGTAACATAAAGATATTTTCCATTCGGTGTGAGCACCGCCCTCTGCGGCATCACCTGCTTTGTGAGTGACGGCAAAGAAATCGGATCCCATGACTCACCTGCATCATCTGAAACAAAAACATTATCACCCGTAACAGACATGCCGATAAAAATTCGCTGTGTCAGGCCACCGGATAGTCTGCTCTCGTCAAATAAAACAAAACAGATACCCTCGTTACTGGTTGGTGCTGTAACGCCTATAACCCTGGACCATGTAGAACCTTTGTTGGTGCTTTTCCATAATCCGTCCTTACGGGTCCCGCAAAAAAGAATATCAGGGTTATTCGGATCAACCGCTAACCGCTCTCCATTTTGTCTTCCGTAACCGTTACCATGGGTTTTGAATTGTGAAGTCACATTTATGGTATCGAATGTAGCACCATAATCCTCCGACCGCAAAATCATAGTCTTGCCATCATTCCAGTATTCAGTTCCAGCCAGCATATATACACGGTTTGGATTTGAAGGATCTATTGCCAGGGCTTCTATTCCATACAAACCATTATTATTTGCATCAAGCCAGTCGTTAAGCGCTATCCACGACTTGTCTGCCTCATTCCACCTGTAAGCTCCTCCTACGTCAGTTCGGGCATAGATAAGATTTTTTTCCGCTTTTGTTGTGATAATTGCAGAAACGAATCCGCCTCCTCCTATCACTACCGTTCCCCAGGTAAAAGCATCTCCGGCAAAAAGACGCAAAACAATACTTAAAACCAATAATTTAGCTAAACAAGCTTTTTTAAACATGTAGAAACCCTTTTATACCGAATAATTAAAAAAACACCCGTGTCTACCATTTAGTGGTAAAAATTCATTATATGTTTAAGGTGGCCTGCATCGGATCGGTTTCTCATTAAAAAAGCACACATAGAGGTATAAAGGATTATTTCCTTTCTCTTCTGAAACAGCTAACAGAAAATTGGCCGATCCAAAAGTTTATTTTTATTAATTTTTTTATATTTTGAAGTCCTATTTATTTTTTGGCTGATCACAATAATTTAATAACATTGCAGCATCATATGTCAATATCTTTTTTCGTTATTTTGACATAAACTCTAATGCAAATTTAATCTGTTTTGTAATACTATCAGTTCTGTAATGTCACAGCATATGAATAAAATACAGAATAAAATCTTTTAAAAGTGAAGTGCTTTCAACCATCCCTGAAAGAGACAAATGCAATCAGTTACTTACATCCATGTTCTGAAAATTCTTGGTCCTGTCTGAAAAGAAATCTTTATCGGAATACAGATAGTATCAGTTTTACTAATGAATTATTCTTTATTGTAGCGGGTAAAAGCCCAACATAAATGATTTCTGGTCAAAAAGGAAATCTGAATTATTTTTTCATCTTCAAAAACGCAGCTTCATCGTATTCATCATTAAGCATTTTTTTGGCGTTTTCAACTTCATTTCTGTTGTTAAAACAGAATTTCTTTTCGCCAATACGAAAAGAAAATGGGAATCTCTCGGCAATTAGAGCAATTTTCTCTAATTCAACCAAGAATGTGCTAAAGATTTCTTCGTATTCTTTCAAACTTTCCATTTCTTGATCATTAAACAAGTCGGTTAAACGGATCGTATTCATCTAACCTCCTCCTTTTTATTATAGGATAGCTCCACAGTGTCCTTTATTTTTTCTAAATTAGTTTGATAACAAAGACATGCAATTAAATCTGCAAAGAAAAAAATGTAGTTTAAAATTCCATAATCATGTTCTTTTTTATTACATGATTCTTTAAGATTGCTAAAAAAGTTTTCTGTTGATGAATCAAAACCGATAAAACCTATCATAATTTTATTATTTTCAATAAAAACCTTTTTGGTGCAACTTCCTACAGGTATGTCCGGTACTCTTACAATAAGTGGTACAGCAAAAATGCTGTTATAACCATGTGCATGCGCTGCTCTTTTCAATATTCCCGTAGTTTGTGTTCTTACAGTTTCAAATTCATGATCCACATTTTCAACAATAAAGCATTTTTCTTCTCTATCAGTATTTTTGAAATGAACAAAAATATAATTATCATCTATTAAACATTGATCTTTACATTCTCTTTCTTTTCTGTTACGGTACATGGTTTTTATCAGTTTACCATCTTCACCAATTAATTTAATTGTACAATCAAAAGAATTTTTTTTCCCGATTAGTTGTTTAAATACAGGCTCGAATTCATGGTACATTTTATCAAACATCATACCAGGATTTATTTCTCCATTCTGAAAATAAAAAGCCCTATACTCTTCTATAAGTTTATGACAAGATTTCGCAATTTCGATACTGATCTCACGTACTTTTTCGAGATTTGAACCATATTCTTTATTAATAGCTTTTTTTGCATCATTAACTTGCAACCTTATGTGAATATCATACCAGATTGCCAAAAAAATTAAACCAATTGTTATAAATGTTGAAAAAAACGCAAGCACTCTTAAACTATCGTTACCATTGCTTATACAACTTTCAACAAATTTTATGAATTGAAAAAGCCCGGTACATAACCCTAAAACACCAATTACAGTTGCAGCTAAACGGATATAAGTTTGCCCAAATACAAAAATGTAAATTTTTTGATATATTGATTTTTTTTCAGTCTGTTCAGTAGAACTCATTATCTTGTTCTTTAATAATGATGAATGGATATACATAAAACATAAATTTAAAAATATCAAAAAAGCAAGATCATAACGCTATTAGGCTCCTATATTTTCTGTTTGGTGCACATACTCAGGTCTTTTTTACTATTTCAAACGAAGGATTATTATATTGATTAAAACCATTTAATTAAACATCGAAAGTATCACTGATTGCATTCTGACATATAGGTTAGCTGCAAACAATATTTCATGGGCTTTAATTTATATAGTGGATAATTTTGTATCAAACAGAACCTTACAGGATTCACCCTCCAATCCAAAGCTTCCTGTCCAGACTCCGGTATTGTATTGCCTCAGAAATATGCGGAGACTGAATATGTTCTGATTTATCCAGATCTGCTATTGTCCTAGAAACTTTCAGTATTCTATCGTATGCTCGGGCCGAAAGACCCAGTTTTTCTATTGCGCTTCTTAAAAGCTGCTGACATCCATCTTCAAGATTACAATATTTCCTTATGTGCCTTGACTCCATATGTGCATTGCAGAAGACCTTTTTATCTTTTTTAAATCTTTGAATCTGAATGGCCCTGGCATCCATAACTCTTACTCGCATGGATTCACTGTCCTGTCCTGGGGTTTTCTGCGCAAGCTCTTCGTAAGTCAGAGCTGGAACTTCGGTATGGATATCAATGCGATCAAGTAGAGGTCCCGAAATTTTCGCCATATATTTCTGGATCTGATCTGGTCTGCAGGAACATTTATGACGCGGATCGGTATAATATCCGCACGGACAGGGGTTCAGCGCAACAGCAAGCATAAATCTTGCGGGATAAGAAAGTGACATGAGTGCGCGGGAAATCGTTACCCTGCCATCCTCAAGCGGTTGGCGCAGGTTTTCGAGTACATTTTTATTGAATTCCGGAAGTTCATCAAGGAAAAGCACTCCATGATGGCTGAGACTTACTTCTCCTGGTCTGGGATATGATCCGCCCCCAATAAGTCCGGCATCTGAAATTGTATGATGCGGTGAGCGGAAAGGACGAACCGCAAGAAGAGGTGTTGACGTGTCAAGCAGCCCCGAAACAGAATGAATCTTTGTCGTCTCAAGCGCTTCATCGAGTGAAAGATCCGGTAAAATTGTGGGAAGCCTTCTCGCCAGCATCGTTTTTCCTGAACCCGGCGGGCCTACCAACAAAATATTATGTCCTCCTGCAGCAGCAACCAGAAGTGCCCGTTTTATATGCTCCTGACCTTTGACATCCCTGAAATCAATTGTGTATTGACGAGCCTGATTGAACAGTTCATTCAGGTCGGTTTTAAAAGGCACTATATCAAGATTGTCCGACAGAAATTCAATTGCTTCTGTAAGGCTGGAAACCGGATAAACATTTACACCCTCAGCAACCGATGCCTCCATACTGTTTTCCTTTGGTACAATCATACCCTCTATTCCAAGCTCACGGGCCTTGATTGCCATTGAAAGGATTCCCTTTACAGGTTTTACCGTTCCGTCAAGCGAAAGTTCTCCAGTAAGTATATACTTTTCAGGGTTGTTGATTGTTATCTGTGATGAAGCCATAAGGAGGCCTACTGCAATCGGAAGATCAAACGCTGAGCCCTCCTTTTTCATATCAGCAGGCGCCATGTTGATTGTAACCTTTCTGGAAGGAAACTCGAAACCACAGTTTTTTATTGCAGACATTACCCGTTCTTTCGATTCTCGCACAGCTCCATCAGGAAGTCCGACTATCATGAATCCAGGAAGCATTTCATATATATCAGCTTCAATGCCTATCTCAAAAGCATCAATACCCAGTACTGCCATTGAACGTATTTTTGCCAACATCCAGATACAATCCTTTCTAAATCTGTATTTCAGATAGAAAATGACAAATCTCAAATGATTAATAAGTTTACCTGGCTTTCACTTTACAAGCTATACAACGAAGCCATAAAACCATCCTGTTTTAGATGACCTTTTTGAGAATGAAATTTTAGAAAATAGCCACAAAGGCTAATATAAAAAGGGAAACGGAATATAAATTTACATAAACACGGTTATCTTATTTGTTAACTTTTTATTCGAAGAACCATGCAAATCCGAAAATACAATATCAGGAAATTAAACAGATAAAACAAAATAATATGTACAGAAGAAATAGTAACATTCCTGATATAAATTAAAATATGGTACTGTTTGATTACAAACTGCATGAGCAATTTATTTTTTTAAATGCCTGAATATAGACTTTTAGTCAGAAATCGAAATTCCCCAATAGTTTCATATTCTTTTAATCAGATAAAGTTTTAATCACAGGTGTAGAAATTGACGAAGTGTCATTTGAATGTTACAGGAAAATGTAATTCAAAAAATGCGTCTGTTTGTATTTCAAACAGGCGCATTTCCAGATTATCCAGTCATTAATTATTAGTAATTATGATTCCTGTTCGACTTCCATATCATAAGTCATAACCCATTCCTGAGCAGAACCGTCATAGACTTTTACATTCTTGTAATCAAGAATCTGTGTTAATGCAAACCATACAGTGCTTGCATACCCACCCACACCGCAATAGACTATGATTTCTTTATCTTTATCGCTGCCAACTACATCAGTTGCTATATCCTGCATATCAGATTCTGATATATATGTTCCGTTTTCTGTCCAGAATGAAGGCGCAGGCAAAGAAAGCGCATTTGGAATATGTCCGGCTTTATCTGCAAACGGTTCTATTACTTCGCCCGAATAAACTACTGCATCCCTTGCATCAACTATAGTTACTGTTTCCAGATTATTGTTAACGTACTCCATATCTACAA
>JAAYEB010000128.1 GCA_012728995.1 Fibrobacter sp.
AGAAAAATCATTTCACCTTTATTATGGATAATGTATTTTTAAGAGCTTTTATAATAAAACATTCTGAAACTACTTAATGCTTTTAAACAGGAGGAAATATGGGAAAGGGAGATCGTCGTACAAAACGGGGAAAAATTTTTCAAGGAACTTTCGGTAAAAAAAGAACCCGCAAAGAGAAACCTGCTCAAAAATCCTGAAATTCTGAATCAGTTTCTTTTTGCCTCGGGTAAGCCAGGTAATGTCGTCAAACTGAAACAGCATTTAATAAACAAAGCTTACTCAGACTATTTATTAAAACCATATTCATAATTGGAATTTTTTTAAATAAAATTTTTATTAATATAAGCTTTTTTTGTAAGTGATTTGATTTCTTCAAGCTGTTTTATTCGCTATTTTTAATAGCTGTTATTTACTATCCTGAAGGTTTTTCGAATAAAACTGTCAACGCTTCAGAATTCAGAGATACTGTCTTTTACAAACGAGCTGGTCACCCGGAAATAACATTTTTCAAATCAGGTTTAATGAAAGTGGCCGTAAAAACTGATTTACGACCACAGCTCAATCTTTAATGAACAATCATTTTTGTCCAAAGCTGATCATCAGCTTTCAATCAGATCTTCCTCGGTTGTTTGTTCATTTTCGTTGTAAATTTCTGTGTTTCCATTTTGCGGTTCATTTTCAAGTTCTCCGTCTTCAGAAAAAATAATTTCGAAATCTCCCTCATCTGTTGCACCAATATGAAGATGACTATACGTTTTATCTTCTTCACCAAGATGCAGCAGAAGTTGTCTGGAGATGCCGGGAAGTAAGGCTTGATCAATAACAGCATCGGCATTTCTCGCACCAGCTTCAACAGCAGTGCAGTTTTCTGCAATTTGATCTATCAGTGATGGAGAACAACTGAAAGAGATACCATGTATTTTAAGAATTCGTTGTGCAATTTTATCAAGTTTAAGGGCAACCACACCCCGCATGACTTCTTTAGACAGAATTTTGAATGGTATAATTTTAGCTCTTGCAAGAAGGGCTGGTTGAAAATGAGCAGTAAGAGTGGGTCTGATAGCACTAACTATTTCTGTATCCGATACTTCTTCCTCACCTGAACAGATTTCAGCAATAATATCTGATCCGAGATTTGAGGTCATTATTATAATTGTGTTTCTGAAATTAATTTCTCTTCCCTCACCATCTCGCATAAAGCCTTTATCAAATACCTGGTAAAACAGATTCATTACTTCAATATGTGCTTTCTCTACTTCATCCAGTATTATAACTGAATAGGGTTTTTGGCGAACAGCTTCAGTCAGTATGCCACCTTCACCATATCCTACATACCCGGGAGGAGAACCTTTGAGTTGAGAGATCGTATGTTTTTCCTGGTATTCCGACATATTAATAACTGTCATGAATTTTTCTCCACCAAAAAGAGAATCAGCCAGGGCAAGTGCACATTCGGTTTTTCCAACACCTGATGGACCGCAAAAGAGAAAAACACCTAAGGGTGCATCGGGATTCCCCATACCTGTTTTACTGGACCGGATAGTATTAGCCAATTCCATAATTGCAGAATCCTGGCCTATTACCCTTTCACCAAGACGCTGTTCGAGCTCAAGGAGTGCCCTGGCTTCGTCCTTGAGCATTGAACCTACTGGAATTCCGGTCCAGTCTGCAATAACCTGTGCACAAACAGGTGCTGACACATGTGAAAAAACCATAGGAGTTTCGCCTTGAACATCTTCAAGACTCTTCATCGCCTCATTTACTTCATTATTTTTTTCTTCAATAATATTTTGTTCTGATTCATCTTCACGTAACCTGACTAACTCATTTTGAAGAACAATTACTTTTTCGGCAAGCTCCTTTTCATTATTCCATTTTTCGGCAAGTTGTTTAATTTCTTCTTCCTTTAATGAAATAAAATCACGACACTTGTCAATATCTTCTTGACTTATCTCAATGCCGGCATCCTGGTCTTTAATCAGAGTTTTCAGTTCAAGTTGCGCATTCAGAAGAGCACGTTCAGCGATGTCGAGTGAGGCGGGTTTCGTGCTTTGGCTCATTTTAACCCGTGCACATGCAGTATCAAGAACATCAACAGCTTTGTCTGGAAGTTGACGTCCCGAGATATATCTGTGTGAATAAGAAACAGCACCTTTGATTCCGTCGTATGAGATTCTTACTCCGTGATGTTTTTCGAAGCTTGAGGCTATACCTCTGAGCATTATTGAACAACGTTCTTCATCCGGCTCATCAATTTTTACAAGTTGAAAGCGTCGGGCCAGAGCAGGATCTTTTTCGAAATATTTACGATATTCAGACCATGTTGTAGCAGCAAGAGTACGCAGTTCTCCTCTGGCCAAGGCCGGTTTAAGCAGGTTCGCGGCATCATTTTGTCCGGCTGATCCACCAGCACCAATAAGCGTATGCGCTTCATCAATAAACAGGATCGTCGGCTTAGGGCTGTTTTTGATAGCGTCTATGACATTTTTGAGTCTTTTTTCAAACTCACCTTTAACACTTGCGCCAGCCTGAAGAAGTCCAAGATCAAGACCCCACAAATCAACATTTGTTAAATGATCGGGAACATCTCCATTCGCTATACGAAGTGCAATGCCTTCTATTATTGCTGTTTTTCCAACACCAGCCTCGCCAACAAGTATTGGATTGTTTTTTCGACGACGGTTTAAAATATCCAGTGCCTGCCTGATTTCGTCATCTCTTCCAAGAATTGGGTCGATTTTTCCGTTCCTGGCATCTTCAGTAAAATTTGTACAATACTGTTTTAAAATTTCAATACTTGATTCGGAAGTCATTGCTGATCCGGTACCTGAAGAAGATCCTGAAGTTTCTGAAGATGAGTATTCCGGAGAAGATGCAACAACAGAAAGAAATTCATTTTTCAGGGTTTCAACGTTTAATGTTTTTAGAATTTCAGAACTTGAAGACAGGCTTAATTGACTTTTTTCAAGAGCAGCAATGAAAAGAGTACCGGAAGTAATTTTTGGAAGGCCATAATTAAGTGAGCATAAACTCCATGCCAGCTCAAGAGATTCAAGAAACGGAGGAGAAAAAGATGGTTTTCCGGTATTACCGGTTTTAAGATTTTCAAGATCAGCTTGAACACTTTTTTTCAAATGAGGAATTTCTATTCCATAATGATGTAAAATCAAGGGGATATCATTATCGTGATTATCAAGAAATTCGATAAACAAATGCTCCCATCGAACTTCATAATGTCCTCTGCTGACGCAAAAACCGACAGCGCGTTCAAGGGTTTTTGTGCAGGTGTTATCAAGTTTTTCCAGTAATGAACGGATGTCTTTAACAATCATGGTATAATAACTCCTTATAAGAGGGAAGGAAATCGGTTAAACTGAATATTGAAAAATTACAAATTAAAACATTCCATACCTCATTGAAGATAACCATCTTGGAATTCAAATAATTATTGATTGAACATCCGTTTTCCCGACCGATTTCCCCAGAGCAGATGTTCTTCCAATTCTGGCATTATCTGTGCCAAGTACAACAGGAGTAAGATCCATACTCTGCAATTGTACTTCTATTTCATAACGAAGCGGTTCAGACAAATATAATTTAATAATTTCCTGCATATTTTTAATGTTGTCAGATTCAGGAAAAAAGGTTTCATACATATTTCGTTTGAGTGGTCCAACAACAACTCTGAACTTTCCGCAGATATCATAAAACCTTGTTCCAAGAATACAGTTTTTACCTAATTGTATTTCACTGAGAGTTTTAACATTTCGAATATTGCTCCATCTTGGCAGAAACTCAATTATACGTACAGGTATTCCACCAAAATAATCAGAAATAATTGAAGCAAGACCTGAAGCACTTCTGCTTGAACCAGCAAAGAGACTGCAGTAAGCAAGCAGATTCAGACTTTTATTTGAAAAGCAGGGATTTTTAATATCGAATCCGGCCAGGAATGCGATTTTTTTGATGAAAGAATCTGAAGAAGATTCTGTAAACCATTGTATGAAATGATATTTTTTCCACGCCTGATAAAAAAAACAATAAATTCTGTGATTGAAAATGGATAAAAAATCATACAACGGTTCTGCTTTTTCGGGAAATCGTGAAAGAAATTCTGAAAAATAAAGGGGTAATGGTGAAACAGCACCAACCAGTCCCATAAAAGAGAGCTTGAATATTATTGTATCCTTTTCTTTTCGTATATCGGCTATGTCATTGGGTGGAAATGAAATAGATCTATCTGGAATAAAACGTATTTTACCGGATTTGAAGACATCGGTTGCAGATTCAGACAGAAATTTATCTTCGAGTAAAGATACAGCCTGAAAAAAATTGAATTCATGCGCTTCATTAATCAATCGTTCAATCAAATCGGCCATTTTTTACCTTTCAGAGAGTTCAGGCGAATCTGTTTTCCAGATGGACGTGCTATAATGACAAGCTCCAGAAAAGAATTAATAGAAATATATTGGGAAAAAAATGCACGCAAAACCTCACCGAAAAGATAAAGGTCACCCGTGTCGGCGAATTCTGCTTCCTGTACAGAAATGGAAAATTCTATTCCTCTTACAATATTTCCTTGTATCAGTGATTCTGCCGGTTCCATTGATACATCACATATTGCTTCAATACGACGGGATCTTCCTTCTGAATTAGACCAGTCATAGAGTTTTATAAAGGATTTTAAGCTGTCTGGTGAAGAAAATGAGTTATAAGTAGCTCCAAGATGAGATAGAAAAACCCACAAATAATCCTTATCTGGAGGTGGAGGACATGGAAGAGTTGGTCTGGTTATATTTGTAAACATAAGAAACTCAGGTATATCCCTGCTTTGTTTCGAAATGGACCCTTCCCGAAGTTCCTCTCTGGGTAGAACACCATTCGTACACCAGGCTTCAATAGAGATATTTTCATTACGTAAAACCCCTTCCTCAACCTGCTTTCCTCCGATAGTAATATACAGTTCCCTTTTATTATCAACACCTTGGCGGTAATGAGGAATATAGGTGCGATTGTTTGGTTTTCCTATACAACGAAAGGAATGAAATGGTTCATATTCAGATCTTTTACCTGTTTTGCGGTCAATCCCGACAACGGAAATGATGCTGTGAACCACAGTAGATGAGCAGTTTGAATCTGCTTTAACAATGTATTCTGTTGTTCGTCCGGTATTTACAATAGGTTCAGTGTCCTGACGAAAAAGGTTAACTGCTGGTGCACAGGACAGTCTGAAATTATCTTGCCCGAAAGGCTTTCCAGACGGAAAATCACAATCGAATGTTAATGTAATTGAAAATGTGGACGGAGAAGGATCAAGCAAAGGAGCATTCTCCAATCCATGAAAATTGACAAACATAAATTTTTCGGGATATACAAAATATTCAAGCATTAAAGCATAACCACGGAAAGATCTGGAGTCGTCCGGAAGAAGTGATTCATCCGGAGAAAATCCGCCTTGACTTATTACATTTTCCGGGTCAAGTTCGAAAACTGAACGGTCGTTGTCTAAACTGACTTTTGCCGAAACCACATGTCTGGTAAGGAGTTCACAAAGAGCAAGTGCAGTAGGAATTTCTGCATGAATATACATCTGTAAAATACTTGTATCCAGATTTTTCCATTTTGTACCACTATCCAGCCCGAAATTGAACCTTAATGTTCCTTTCCCTTTAGTATCAACAGATTTGTGTATACCAGTGAATCGTATCGGGTTTAATACGACATCCTGAGTAGTAATAAACCTGCATGATACAACATCCGGACCTACCGGGTTTGATATGAGTTCTGAACCTTTTGGAAGAATTCGAGTTTCCTGAAGATGTCCGATACGAGATTTAAACTCAACTATTGTAAGTGATGGAATCTCTTTTTGAAAATGAGGCCATAAGAGATTAATCAAACCTTCGGTAAGTTCAGGAAAAGAATCGTCAAGTTTCTCTCTTACGCGTGCTGCAAGAAAAGCAAATCCTTCAAATAGTCTTTCAACATAGGGATCCCGATCACCAACAGCATCTATGTTTAGAAATTGAGCCCGGTCCGGATGTGCTTTGGCAAACTCTTTTCCGGAATCGTATAGATAGAATAACTCTTCCTCATAAAATTTCTCGACCATTAGAAACCCTCGTTAAATATCATTATTCCGGTTTTTTCCAAGGGGTAATAGATGAATTTCCCATGCTGGAAAAAGTTGTTTGAAAAAGAACTGTACCGCCATTTTTCATTTTACCCGAAATAATAAATACCAGTTTAAATTTTAAATCTTCAGAGTCTTTTTGCGTTACCTGAATATTTTCCATGCGTGGTTCATATTTTTCAACAGCTCTTTGTATTGCTTCCTGAAGCTCCTTGATACCGTGAGGCATTTTTCTATAGATTTCAGAAATATCGGGTAATCCATAATCTTTAAGATGTGGAAGGCTGCCTTTACGTGTGTTGAACATTCGATTAAGATGGTCCATTATCGATTTAATACGTCGATTTTTTACATGTATACTATCAATAGGAGTATTATCAAAAAATACTCCGGTCAGGCTCTCGAATAAGCCTTGATTCATAGGAGCCTCCAATATTTAACAACGGTGTTAAAGTTAAAAATATAATCTGCAGTAAGAAAGTAAAACGGTCGAAATGATATGGGCATATGAAAAAAGTTGTTATTATTGACATGAGACGGCATATTTCGTTTCTGGTGAATATCATTGAGTCTGTAAAAAAGTAATACTTCAAATGGATTACAGTAAGTACTGCAAAAACAGGTCAAATCTGAAATAGCCAAACAGGAAGAAGGTAAGAGACGATAGGCTTTTTTTGTTGACTTGGATAACAAAAAGACCCGAATAGTATTCGGGTCTTTTGTATTCTAAAAAAATCCACTAATAGATCAAACTATTTTCTAAAGTTCTCTTTCAGATAATCGAATGTAATAAAACGGTCTTTGCTGCCATCTGTAATTGTTGAATCGTAAGTTGGTTTTTCATCTTTAACCCAGGATTTTTTGTTGATATGCCATTGAATGAAAATCTGACGTAAACATTTTTCCCGATCAATAAAAAGATGAATAGTATCTCCCTTAAGATCATATTTTCCCCATGAAAGAAAATGCCAGTCCTCTTTTAAAAATTCGGTAGTTTGTCCTTTTAATGATTCAGATCCTTCAAAACTTCCGTCTTTTTTGAATGTATAGATTCGTTTGTCCAGAGCCTTGTAATTGGCATCTTCTGGTTTAACCCAGTGTATATCAGACCATTTACCGATTAATTTACTTCGAATTTCAGAGGCTTTCTTCTCATTTTCAAGTAAAACAGGCATAATAGAATCCAGTTTATCTACTTTATTTTTTGCCTGAATCAACCAGTTTATCTGAACCAGAGAATCGATCAGAGTAAACATGCTGTCTACAGTTTTGAGTTGAAGCCCGGTGAGGTCATTTTTCTTTTTGCTAAATTCCTGTTTTTTTGATTCAACATAAGGCTTGAATTCTTCCATAGACTTTTGATACCAGCTTTCGGCCTGTTCAATACCAATAGCCATGGAATCTGCATACTTTCTGATAATTCCGGCGTTACTTCCTTTTTTGGCTGCCTTTACATTGTATACATAAACCTTAACTGAAGAAAGTACGCTGTCTGGAACCCCTTTTTCTTCAAGGGCATTAATTCTACCCTCGATCTCTTCCAGTTTTTTTTCGCTTGTTCCGCAACCTGTCATTAATGTAAAGGACATGCATGTTAATAATAAAAAGAAAACCATACTCATAGATCTATTCATCATATGACCTCCCTTAAGGGTTTAAATTAAGTTATCAGCTATATTATTGAAATCTAAATATATATAAAAAGTGATTAAAAAGTTCCAAATTATTCATTTTGGTAGTATTAAAGAAACAGATTTTTAAAACAGGTTGTATTATGGAGCAGATTAAAATCAGAAAAGAGTTATAATAATAATTATTTGATCGGTTTTATTTAAAAAAAGCCCTGCCTGCGGCCGTTTCTTGATCTCATTTTTGGAATAGTGGTTGTTCCCTTGAACAGCTCGTTAATCCGTCTCAGTGGACGGCCCGCACTTACTGCCCAAAGAAGAATTCCCATGAGAAAGATGTTAGTCAAGAAATTGGCTCACAAACAGACAGAGCATAATTTGATTCTTCTTATAAGCTAAATATAATAAACTTCTGTACCGAAAATTTATTTAAATTGTCACTTTTGAAATTAATCAAGAACTTGTTTCGAATATGGAAAACAGTTCTATGTCTGGCATTTATTTGATTTTAGTTAAATTATCTGAAAATTAAAAGCTAAATGTGATTTGTTTAGGGTGACATTGTCATATTAATGAGTTTGGATCAAAACGATGAATAATGTTCAGATAAAAATCTGATAACTGCGCTACTGATTTGTATTTTCAGCAAGGAGACAGATTTCAAGATAGTTTGTAATAATATGTACTATCGAAAAGAAATAAAAATATACGATTTTGAGATTGAATAAGTGAAAAGCTATTTTTTATAATTTTGATTAATAAGCAGGGATTTCTGATGGGTTGTTTTATTGTTGAAGGCAAACGAAAGCTTAATGGGAGCATAAGAGTATCAGGTAATAAAAATGAAGCTCTACCTGTAATAGCAGCTTCATTACTTTGTTCAGATTCTATAGAAATATGTAATTTACCGGATATTGGTGATGTGCGCTGCATGCTTAATATATCAGAAAATTTGGGTGCTGTTGTTTCACCTCTATTGAATGGCTCTGTAAGTATTGATGCCGGAAAAATCAATTCGTCTATTTTGCCAATAGAGTTATCGAGTAAGATAAGAGCTTCAATCCTGTTTGCATCATCTCTGCTGGTAAGAACTGGAAAAGCAACAATATGTCAACCAGGTGGAGACACAATTGGACGGAGACGGCTGGATAGTCATTTTTTGGTTTTCAAAGCACTAGGAGCAAAACTGCATGTAGAATATAAAAAGAATCTGGATGTAACTCAGGAAACCATATATATAATTGATGCGCCACACGGACTGACGGGTGCAGATATTTACCTTGATGAAGCATCGGTTACTGCAACTGAAAATGCTATCATAGCAGCATCAGGGGCGAAGGGGAAAACAGTTATTTCCAATGCTGCATCAGAACCTCATGTTCAGGGTTTATGCAATTTTTTGGGGAAACTGGGAGTAAAGATTGAAGGAACAGGTTCAAATGTACTAACAATTTATGGATCTGAAACCTTTACAAGATGTAAACATCAGATAGGCAGTGATTATATTGAAGCAGGTTCATTTATTGGTCTTGCTGCAGCAACCGGATCAGATTTATTAATCACCGGAGTTGATCCGCAGCATCTGAGAATGATATTATTTCAGTTTGAAAGAATCGGTGTTTCTGTCGAAACTGATTCAGCTAATAAAGCTGTTCACGTACCAGATCATCAATCATTAAAAATTCGTAAAGATTTAGGTGGAGTTATACCAAGAATTGAGGACAGTCCGTGGCCAGGATTTCCGACAGATCTAATGTCAATATTGCTGGTAACAGCTACACAATCAGAAGGGACATGTTTGATTCACGAGAAAATGTTTGAATCGAGACTTTTTTTTACTGATAAACTTATTACAATGGGTGCACAGATTGTTTTATGTGATCCACACAGAGCAGTTATTGTAGGTCCATCACAGTTGTATGGATCTACAATCAGTTCTCCGGATATAAGAGCAGGAATGGCACTGCTGATTGCGGCCTGTACTGCACAAGGAAAAAGTTTGATAAATAATATAGAACAAATAGACAGAGGTTATGAACAGATTGATATTCGATTGAACAGACTGGGTGCTTCAATTAAAAGAATCAATGATAGAAGGGGAAAAATCTGTCAATCCGGAGCAAATCTATGATTATCTGTTTTAAATGGTTTCAACTATTTACAATTTTCATGGTATGTTTTCTTTTTTCCTGTGCCCCTTCAATAAACCAGTTTTATCCGGATTTTTACTATACTGAAGATAATATTTATCAAAATAAACCATTGGGATTTCTGCTGACATTTATCGGGAACTGGAATTTAATAACAGATCCCCATGATATGGATCGTGCGAACCGTAATCATGCCCGTAAATTCAAAAAATCGGGTGTTGAACTTCTGTTTATAGGTGAAAATGTCGAGGGCTTTATTGGAACACGGGGAGTAGCTGTAAATCTGAATGTTCCAGCCAGGGAATATGCAGAATATGTACGTATGATAAACAGGGAAGATGTTCGGAGCGACAGCGGGCTTGTTGATGTCTATGTCAATAAGCATCCTGCCGTGAGGTGGGTATATGAAAAAGAAGGATTCAAATTCGCCGAATATTTCTTTTGCAGCACAACTTATGATATAAGAATTGCATTCTGGACAGAGAACAGTCTTTTTGAAAACTTTGTTTCAGTTTTTGAACAAATCATGGGAACCTTGACATTAACCTGAATAGTTAACAGTATTATTAATGATCTGGTTTATGTGAAAATTATAGTTAGAAAATAACTCATTAAAAATAAATTTGTCTGAGAGGTGTTTTTAAATGTTGAGTGGAAATAATTTAACCGGAAAAATATTGACTGTTTTATTTCTGGTCTCTACTTTAATGTTTTCTGTCGAAGCGCAAAATAAATTTTCAGTGTTTAACAGGTATGAATTGTCTCATGATTATTTGTACATGTTAAATAAGAGTATTGATGATTCATCGGGAACACCATGGTTTTCAACATTCAATATCTCAGATGAAAATTATACATTTAATTTTCTGACTTCCGGGCAGAAGCTTGGTTTAAATATCAGTACTGTTTTCGGTTATGAACATTTTAAAAACAGCAATCGATTTGTTGTGCTTTCTGGTGAGACAGCATATAAATCAAAATATCTGAATGGATTTGTTTCGGTTGATGCATATACAACAGAAAGAAGAATATTTTCAGAAGTCCAGGATATTCAATTTGAGAGATTTATAAAAGAGAATGCACACGAACCAATTGATGGTGTTTTTGATTTTCGTTTTAATCTTCCAACCGCATATATTGAAACAAATCTGAAATACCTGAAATTATCTGTTGGAAAAATGAAAAAACGATGGGGGCCTGGATATAAAGGTACTCTGGGTCTTTCCGGAACTGCTTATTCACCATTTTATTTTTATAACCTGAATCTTAACTTTGGCAATTTAATCAACATGGAAGCTTTTTTATGTGGATATGACGATGAAAGCATATATAGAGCAGAAATGGATATATCTGATACAATAAGAGTTAAAAGTAATGGAATAAATCTGAGAAATTTTTATCCCCGATATGGAGCAGGTCAACGCCTGGATTTACGGATTGGAAAACATGTTCAAATTGGAATTTATGAACTCGTAGACTTTTTTGGAACAAATGAGTTAAGTCGTTTTGCCAACCCGCTTCAAATTTATTATTTGGCAAATGAATCCAGTGGTACAAACAATGCAAATCTTCTTGGTGGAATTGATATAAATGTTATGGTCAAACGGTTTCGTGTCTATGGGGAATTTCTTAATGATGATATTACGTGTTTTCAAAAATCAGGTAATCCGGACAAATTTGCATTACAATTGGGATTTGTTTTTTATGGAAAAGATCCGCTTCTGCAGGCTGGTCTGGAATATACCCATGTTTCACCATACGTATATTCGCACTCAAGAGTTCTTAGTCGTCATTCTCATTGGAGTGAATCAATGGGATGGCCCTGGGGTAATGATCAGGATGTATTTACCGCTCATGCACTTTTTAATTTCAATAAAAAGATGAAAGGTAAATTGGAAGTTAATTACTGGATGAAAGGAGAAGGGAATATTGAGTCGGACTGGTATGCTGATGGCAAACCGAATCTTGATAATGCACCATACTGGGTACAAGATCCTGTAAAAAAAGTATCAACCCAGATTTGGTATGAATATAACCCAACCAATTATTTGAAATTTAATGTCTGTTATGAACCCGTAATTTCTGATAAAAAGTTTACTAATGGATTATATTGTTATTTAAATGCAAAAATCCCTGGAACTTTCCAGAAAAATTTACATGTTAAATAATTAATAAAGTGCTTTTAGAAACATGTATTAACAAATGAACATCAGATCTTTTTTCGATGAGGGTATCTATTGTTTAAGGAACATAAAGTTTCAAAAGAAATCATCCTCGGTCGAAGTTTCAGCACGTTCATCTTTCCAGGCCATTAACTGACGAGTACGGCTGGGATGTTTAAGTTTACCAAGAGCTTTAGTTTCGATCTGTCTTACACGTTCACGGGAAATATTAAAGATCTCGCCTATTTCTTTTAAGGTTTTAATACGTCCGTCATCAAGACCAAACCGCATTATAACAATTTCTTTTTCCTTGGGTGCAAGAGACTCAAGTACCTGTTTAATCTGTTCCCGAAGATGCAAAAAAGAGATTCGCAATGAAGGATCTTCTGCTTTACTATCTTCAATATATTCCCCGACAGTAGTACCGCCATCATTGCCAATTTCCATATCAAGTGAAATAGGTTCCATAGAATACTCAAGTGCCATTTGTACCTTACTTACAGGGCATCCAAGTTTTTCGGCAAGTTCCTCATGGCTGGGTTCATATCCATACTGCATGACCCATTTTTTGCACATTCTAATCGTTTTGTTAACAAGATCAAGTGTATTTGCCGGAATTCTGATAGCTTTGGATTTATCGTTAATGGCACGGGAAATGGCTTGTCTGATCCACCAAGTTGCATAAGTGCTGAATTTGTATCCTTTTCGGTAATCAAAATTTTCGACAGCTTTAATAAGACCTCGATTTCCTTCCTGAATAAGATCAATGATTTCCATTCCTCGCAAAATGTATTTTTTTGCAATACTGACTACTAATCGTACATTTGCCTCAATTATTGCACATTTTGCCTGATTGCGCATGCCTTCCCAATGTTTGAATTCATCCAGTTCACTGTCTTTGTTATCAATTTTGAGAGTGTGTTTATATTTATCAAGTATCAGTTCGATTTGTTTGGAATTTAAATGAAGCTGATGGCATAAAGAAACAATATCGTCTTCTAATTTGTTAATTTTTATTTTTTCTATTTGCTCATTGTTAATCTTATCATCCAGAAGGTTCTTAATAGCTGTTGATTTTCGTTTAATAAGAGAAATATGTTTTAAAAAATCTTTTCTGATATTTTCATAATCAGCATCATTATCTGTATTTTCTTCTTCAATTGCCAGGACATCAAGAACATCAAGTTTTTCATTTTTTAATTCCTCGGCTATATGATAAAGGCTTTCAAGTGCGCCTTCATTCCGGAATGCCATATCAAAAAGTTTTCTGTTAGCGTATTCCATTTGCATTGCATATTCGGTTTCTTGTCCCCGGGAAAGAAGCGGAACACGCCCTACGCTGTTAAGATATACCCACGTGGGGTCGGTATACCTGGCATTTCGTTTTGTAGAAATCAGTTTACGGTTTCTACGCTCATATAGTGGAATTTTTTCCTTTACAAACGTGTTTATGGTAATATTTTCACGATTAAGTATGTCGTGAACCCGCTCTCTCTCTTGAGCCGTTGAAGCGACTTCTTCAATCTGGGCTTCTGTAACAAACCCCTGAAGAGCTGCAAGTTTTTGCAGCTTTTTAGTAGTACGATCCATTACTGGTGTTTTTTCATCTTGCTTTTCTGAATCTTTTTTCCTGATCATTATCCCTCACCCAGATTTTTTAATTGAGTCGAATAATCCTGTATTTGTCGAAGCAGTTCAGTACGTCGTTGAGGTTCTTTTTTCATCTGCACTTGAATTTCTCTAAGTTTAAACCTTAAAAATTTCGCACGCAAATGAATAATTTTCTGAACCAGTTCCTCCTGTATGTGATTCTCTAAAGCTGGTTTAACCAGAAGAAGAGAAATTATGCGCTTAATTTCGGAATTATTAGTTCGATCACATATTCCGTTCAGATTCCCATTTTGATTGTAAGTTTCAATCATTAATGAATATATATCACTGGAAACACTATCTGTAACTGTTTCGGG
>JAAYEB010000129.1 GCA_012728995.1 Fibrobacter sp.
AGAATCGGTAATATCAGGCAGCTAAATTAAAAGATTGAGACTCTCCTAAACTGGTTAACACACCTCAAACCTGTATTAATCCAAGGTTATTAATATTCTATTGTTGCTACAAGCTTAAATTTGTACTTTAGACAACTGTCGTTAGTAATTATGTGATTTTATTTCCAGATGTTTGTATGCAAATGAGTTAAGACAGTTAGAAAATCAAGGATTATAAGAATGAATAGAATGAAATTTGGGGACGGACTATCTTTTTATGTTTATGATTTCCAAATGAGTAAAAAAATAGTCCGTCCCAAATGCTCCGCAAGAAAGCGGTTGCAGCTATTCACTTAATCGACAAACAAAATCTTTTCTGCGATCACCTTCTTCTCAATAGACATTTTCAGGTAGTATAATCCTGGCGGGATTCTCTGTTTTACGGAACGCATAATGGCATGTCTGTTCAGATTTGTACCGGAAAATGCGGCAACCCTTTGTCCTTTAGCATTGAATACGGCGATATTTTGAATATTCGGAACTGAGAATTTTACACCTGATGTAATCACTCCGTCTTTGTCCTCTATGAAATTCGGGGTTAACGAAAGATTTTGCTCAGGAAAAACATTTAAGGTTTGAGACGTATCCTCTATTGAACCAGACCAGTGACTGAAACGATATCCTTTAGATGGCAGGGCCTGTATCTGAATGGGAATACCAACAAAGTACATTCCGGCCCAGGATTGTTCGTTTGCCTTTACGGTGTTAATTTTTACAATTCCCTTCTGGTTATCATCATTATTTACTGTTATCATAATCGTATCATCCAAATTGAAGAAACTAATTATATGTTCAACCATGTACATTTTTCTGGTTGCGGCAAAAGTAATCATAGTATCAATATAGCTTTCCCACTCACTGTAGTCTTGCGGCGCACCCCAGCGGTTTATATGCTCTTCTATCAAGGGAGAATAGACTTCTTTCATTTCGGCGATTTTCGCAACAACAGTATCCGCATGAAAAACGGTATTCATAAGATCTGCAAACTGATTTATCATTGCGGCACAAAAGGTATCATTCTGTAAAAGAGTTCGAAACAGTATTGTCGACCACTCGCAATCAACACCGGTGGAACAGGCAGCATGCTCCAACGTGTTATGATCGGCGGTATTATTCCATAAACCAAATCCATAGTCAAGGTCATACAACATCCATCGCCATCTGCCGTCATGTCCGTATGAACTCTCGGGTTGATAAGAATCGGTGCGCAGTCTCCACCAGTCGTTGTTGTTATGAGGCCAGTCTGTATTGCGGGAATAAATCTGTATAGCCTGATATGTAACGAAATTCTCGATATCCATTAAGGTATTAAGATGCCCGTAAACAGAGGGATCGCTAATATCGTTTTGCTGTATATAGTCTAACATAGCCGTGTAATGGGAATCATCCCCCTCAACAATCTCAATAATCTTATTCTCATCATCCATGCAAAGAATGTCAAGATTATCCGGATCAACTCCATGATGATAATGCAGATAATGTTTATCAAGACGATCACGGATATTTTCAACACCCCAGTATTCTCCATTAATAAAAAGGACAACCGGTCTGCTTGCCTGCTGGTCAATATTCAGTGATGACACCAGGCTTTGGATAAGAGCATCTCTGAACAGAGTGATTTCGAAATCATTACCGGAATTTCTCAAAAGTATTGTTTTAAATTTACTTATATCTTTCGTGTCAAAAAATTGATGATCAAATTCATCAGTTCCATACCGCTTTCTTGCATATATACGCAGGCTTTTATTGGGTGCCGAACGCGACCATCCTCCATGAATACGTAAACCAACCATCTGGTTCAAAAGCTGTTCTCCCTTATCACTAAACAGCTCGAAGTTTGCGCTTCGTTCCCATAAATCACCTTTTTGAGTATAGTTTGCAGGTGCTTTTCCCTGCAAACCAAAACCAGGTCTCTGGTTTGTACTGTCATCATATATCTTTCCGGCAACATAGATACCCGAATCATAAGAAAAAAGAGAAGGCTCTGGTACTGTAATAGAGGCAACCTGCACAGGGGAACGGGTGAATTGCTCAGGGTCAATAAAATATGTATGAGTTTGAACGGGACTGGGAAGAGCTCCATCCTTTACCGATACCGCCCGTACAGACACTCCTCTGAAAACTGAATCCGGTTGGTATCGTAATGATTCGAAGGTAGTATTTATTTCATACAGTGGATTTTGCTGCATCGTTCGGTTTTGAATCTGGATTGGTGCAGTGTATTGTGAAGTCTGATATGTTCTACTAAGCAGCTCCTCATCCTGTGACCAATAATTCTGTTTATATGTATATTCTGATCCGGTAAGATTTTCCACATCTGGCACAGATCCATCAATGGTGTAATAGATTACCGCTTGCGTATCATCCGTTGATAGTATAAGCTCGAATGATTCACTGTAAAAACCGCCCCTGTGAGAAAAAACAGGGGGAGATGTGATATCACCATAGGCAGGTGTTGTATTTGAAGAGCCTGGTGTCGGCTGTGAGAAAAACGAAAAAGTATTCCCCCCATCCTCCACTCTGCCATACGATACATCCCGTGGAACCTCAATAGCCGCAACCATATCAATCGTATCACCCTCCGGACTGGATATTATAAGCGGCTCCCCATCGGATGAAATACTGAAATTGGTGTGAAAATTCAGCCCGCTCTTTCGATCTTTCCCTGATGCAAATACAACAAGATACTCGCCTGGCTGAAGATTGTATGGCGGGAAAACCCACTTGTCCAGTTCATCAAAATTATCACTTAGAAAAAACCCCTCCAGTTGAACCGGATCAGCTGAGGTGTTAAAAATTTCAATCCAATCCTCAAAATCACCATCTTCATCGGAGATTGTAGAGCCATTCGAGCTTACAATTTCATTAATGACAACAGCGGCATGCGTAAAAAAAACAATACACAAAATCATCAAACTGGAAAACATTTTGGTTTTCGACATAATTTAAACTTCCGGACCATTCCTTAAAAAATATGACAGTTACTGAATAATAGTTTTTTTCCTGAGAATGTACTTACTATATACATACTGGATCGTATGAACTTTTTATCTATAAAAAATGTTACCATTCCTGATGAATGTTTTCCAGAAGACAGTTTTGTTATTAACCGTCCCTGCAAATCAGATATAGTTGCAGTTATCGATTTTGGGGAGTATGTTTCGGGCAATTGCAGCAAGAGCAATGCAGAGTTTGCATCTTTATTTACAATTTTCATGATTTCCGGTTTCTGAAATTTAGAAACCGCACCCGGATAAGTTCCTGTTGATCCCTGAAATCTCCACCAATTTAATTTGAACAGGGAAGAGCTTCCTCCTGTAAACTTAAGAAACAGATCGTGTTTACCATTTGCACCATTAACTGTACAGATTTCTGTGGCCCAGCTTTGATCGCCGCCGGTGCCATTTATTGTACAAGTACCAATAAGAGTACCATTTTGACTTCCCAGGCGCAGTTCTATTTCCCCGCCGCCAGTATTAGATGCAACTCTTGCTTCAAAGAGTGTTGCGCCAGCTCCAAAATCAACACCTTTCACTTTAATGTAATCGTTATTCTCAATGGAAGTAATATTCAGCCCGCCTTCATTACAAGTTTCTGTTTTAACTCCCTCACTCCAGCATATTGTTTCAGCCTGTACAGTATCATAAGGATTGAGACTTCCAATCTGTTCTGGTCCATCCTTACTCGTTGCAATGGAAGGAATAGAACCGTCTTCTTCATAATCAAATTGTTCCAGACATACGGATCGCTTGAAATCGTGGTTAGACAGAGCTGAGCCATGGTAAAAAAAGTAAGAGTTACCCTCAAAGTCGCAGATTCCAGGATGATTTGTAAAACATCTGCCATGAGGCATGATAATACCTTTTGATGTCCATGGCCCGGTTGGGGAACTGCTGGTTGCATACTGGATATTTTCTGTCCCATTACCCATACCGGCGTAAACCATATAATACAGATCATTCCT
>JAAYEB010000130.1 GCA_012728995.1 Fibrobacter sp.
AAACGGATACTCATCGGAAATCAGAATAAACCGCCCAGGAGGTGATGTTGCTTATTATCTTTTGATTGCCAATCCGTATGTAGATGAGAATAAGGAACTGATCGGTTTTTTTGCCATTCTTGTTGATGTAAACAAATATAAAAAAGCAGCTAATGTTTCTGATACGCTTCAAAAAGTGTAAACGTGTACGCATTATTATTTTTGAAACAAATGCTATGCTAAAAAGATTACTTTACTACTGCCTGACCTGCCATTATCTGCTGTCTGAGGAACCCATATAGGCGATTCTCTTTCAGGCAGGATCAGTGCCCTCTTGACGTTGATACTGATTTATGCATTAACAATGAAAGATCGTATCTGTTGTGCAATTTCATCAGCAGAACAGTTTGGAGGACACTTTCCATCTGCAATCAGTTCATCAACCGTAACTGGTGTTCCGAATACGACTGACTTTTTTCCGGTATTGTAAAGCGGATTGACAGACTTGAGGTGCAGTGGACTGACTATCTTGACCGGTACTATTGCAGCATCTGTTTCTCTGGCCAGAAGGCCTATCCCGGATTTGAATTGTCCTATTGTACCAGACCTGCTCACATTTGCTTCGGGGAAAATTATAAGGTGTCTGTTTTTCCGGATTATTGAAAGTGAAAATTTTAGTGCTTCAATGGGATCGTTGTAGCGTTGAAGTCTTATTACGTTTTGTAAGTAAATGGAATAGGGTAAAAGAGGATACTTTTGTCCTTTACTGTCACCTGGAAATACCGTGTTAATACGAATTGAATCCGGAAGGGCATTGAGGATCCAGAATGCATCAAAAGGGTGGTTGTGATTTGAAGCAAAGATCAGTGGTTTATTTTTCTGAAAAAGGGCTTCTGTTCCATAAGAATTAATGCCGCTGATTCTTGTAGCAAGTTTATGCAATGCCGGACCCGCAGCACGGGTAACAAAATTATATTTTTGCTCAAATCTGTAATCTTCAATATTATCTGCAAGAATTCTCTCTTTAAGTCCCATAACACGGTCTGCTGAAGTTTTTGCGTTATCAGATTTCTGTTCTCGAATAAGCGATACTATGTCTCCAACAGTTTCCATCTTTTCAAAAACTTCATCATTTATTGTTATTGAAAACCGGTTTTCAATATAGCTCAGGAGCTCAATTAACATTAATGAATCCATTCCAAGGTCAATCTCAAGGTGAGAGCGAAGATTAATGATATGCGGATCAATCTTTTGTGATACCTGGGTTATACCACCAACAATTCCTATATATTCCTCTGTTTCCATTAATGCCATTTCTATAACCGACAACTGATCATCCGGGACTAATCTGTTTTGCGATTTCCTTCTGATAGAGTTATATAACTTGATAAGTTCCTGTTTTTTAAGTTTTCTTGTAGTAGTTCTTGGCAGTGGAGTAAACAGGGTTACAAAATCGTTGATTCTTCGATATACCGGAAGTTTTTTGCCCAGTCTTACAAGCTCTTCGTAAATAATATCAGTAGCTTCCTTGACAGTTTTCGTGGTTCTTATATCTTTTGAAGGAACGATTATAGCTGCAACTATTTCACGATTATCTTGTGTTATACCAAAAATCCCTATCTCTTCAATCAGAAGTGATTCACCATAAAAATCCTCAAGTTCATCAGGATAGACATTTTTTCCACTGTCGAGGACAATCATATCTTTTTTCCTACCCGACAGATAAAGAAACCCGTTTTTATCAGTTTTACCCAGATCTCCTGTGTGAAACCATCCATCTTCATCAAAGACCTCTTTTGTGAGTTCTTCATTTTTGTAATATTCTTTAAAAACACAGTTTCCCCTGAAACAGACTTCACCAATTCCATGTTCGTCGGGATCAACAATTTTCATCTCGTTTCCTTCAAGTGCAAAACCGACAGAGCCGAGTCGTGGATCTTCTTTTGGGCATAAAGTAATCGGACCGAACGTTTCAGACAACCCGTAGCCCTCTACAATTTCAAACCCCAGTTGATTGAATCCTGTCCAGTATTTTTTCCCCAGGGCTGCCCCTCCGGAAATAACCAGGCGAAGTTTGCCGCCGAAGTTTTTATGAACACCCGAAAACAGGGTTCGTTTAAAATTACTGCCAATTATGTTGCCGGTGGCAGCAGAAATGGTTTTCATTCCGCCAAAAATTGTTTTAACCATGGGTCCCTTTTTTTTGACATTGTGCATTATACTGTCATGAAAAAGAGCTATCATTTTTGGTACTGCCGGAAGAATGGTTACACCTTTATCTTTAAGAGCTTCAAGAATAAGCGGACCCTTCATATATGGAACAAATACTATATCCATACCTGATGCGAGAGTCGCAGCACAACAGGCTGCAAATCCGAACACATGGTGCAGTGGAAGAACTGCACACATTGTATCTTGTGGGCCTGCTTTCATTCGTGGAATGGCATACTGTGACACTGAAGTAAAATTTTTCTGCGTAAGCACAACACCTTTTGCTTTTCCTGTTGTTCCTGATGTGAAAATTATGGATATCGGATCTTCGGAAGAAAAACTGTTCGAAAATGCATTATGTTCAGCATTACCTTTTTTAATGTATTGGTCAAAGTGTGGTTCTTTTTCTTTTGATTGTATATCAAGTGTTACTATACGTTCCAGAAAATCATGTTTTTTCTTCAGGTTACGGAAAAGATTCAGATATGTTAATGAACAGAATACAATTTTTGCCCTGGTAACAGTAAGTATTGACTCTATTTCTGATGGTGGGATATTGGGATCAACAGGTACAGTGCATGCTCCGGTTAAAAATATTCCATGATAAGCTATTACCCATTCAGGAGTATTTTCTCCGATTACGATTCCGTTTTCACCTTTTTTTAAACCATGTTTTTTCAGTACATGGCAGAGGCGATCAAGGTCGCGATGGAAGTCTTTGTAAGTCCAGCTTTGATATTCACCATTACGCTTTATATGCAGGCATGGGCGATTCGCATTAACCTGAAATGATGAATGAAGCAAATCTGTGTATACCAAATCGTTCATTAATACTCCTGAAATGAAATTACAAACAAATTATAAAATAGTTCTGGTAAAATTTAATAAGTGTACGTTTTATATGTAACGGTTCTGATAAAAATGAAAAATATTTTGGATATAATGTTATAGAAATTCGTTTTATCGCAAATTACAGGGTTATTTGAAGAATCGTTTCTCCGTAAAGCATTCTTTCATATTTATGAGGTACAAAGTTATATTACCTTATAATTTTGTGCTAAATGACACCAGAATTTTAATGAAAAGGGGTATAGTAATGTTTCCGAAAATCCAGTTTATCTGTACAATGTGTTCGTTTTTACTAATATCGAATTCTGTTTTTTCTCAGAATTCTTCTAATGCGACTGTTGATCTTTTAACAACAACCGGATCCGACAGAAAATTTTCAGAAGGGGCAGTTGACAGTGCCAGTCTGGACCTTATACTTAAAAGTGGAATTAATGCTCCAAGTGCCAGAAACCATCAACCATGGCGTTTTTCTGTATTAAAAGAGACCCAAAAAACAAAAAAACTGATATCCAATATTAAAAAAGGCAATGTAGTTATTATTGTTTCCGGTACAGAAGATGCTTCAAAGGAATGCAGTGTGGATTTTGATTGCGCATTAGCAACAGAAAATATGTTTATAGCTGCAAAATCGCTTGGTTTGGCAGCGAGAATATACACAGGGCCAATTCCAAAGGTTAAAAAGGATAAAGACTCGTATAAAGTACCGGATGGATACCGTCCTGTTGCAATACTGAGAATCGGAAATTCCGCTGATGATACTGATGCAACTACTTCTGCATCAACCAAAAAAAGTTTTTCTGAAATTGTAAATTGATACGTATCCAACAATAAAGTGCTGAAATAGTGGGTTGGGTTTCGCGGACACTGGTTAAAAACTCCGGACTAACCGGCAAAATCGTTTGTCTCAGCAGGGATAACAGTATCCCTGCTGCTGTCAGCCTTTGCGTATCCCGATAATCAAAATTATCTGAATCTGGGTGTCATAGTTTCAATTTTACTCTTCTGGTATGGTTTATAAGGGCAAAACTTGTGTCGTTGAGTTTTGTTTTTAGCTGAATCTAACCTGAAAGCTTTAATTTCCTCTAATTTTTCACATACTGTTCAAATGTACATTCTTTTTGCTTGCGTACTGTTCGTTTGAACAGTATATTTATGATAATTACACGATTGGAGGATTAATATGAGGTTTGGCCAGAGATTGAATTCAGATTCGGTACTGCAAATGGATTTTCCTGCATTTCAGCCATTGCGGTTATGGACACAGAAAAGAGAGTCTGTTCATGAACAGAAAAGTGTAAAACAATTGGTGAGATACAATGGATCAGGAGCAACCAGGGAGTTTTGTATGAAAGGCGGGTTTATGAACGTTTCAGGCAAAGAACGCAAGTTGGTTATAGCTGGAAAAATATTCAGATCATAGTAATTTTTATAGGGTTATATACTCGCAGAAATAATTCGTCAAAAAGGGGTAAATGAATAATGGAAAAGTATGAACTTACTCGTGAGCAGCAGCGGGTGTTTTCATTCATTTTGCAGCATCGAAAAGAGACCGGCTTACCACCTACAGTACGTGAAATTGCAAATGCACTTGGGTATCGTAGTCCCAATAATGTGCGTCAGCATCTTCGGCTTATAGAGCAGAAAGGGTTTATCAGGCTTTTGTCTGGAAAGGCTCGAGGTATAGAGGTTGTTGCTTCAATGGTAGAAGATCAGGAAGACGAGGTTTGTGGATATGGTATTCCGATTATTGGTTCAGTTGCTGCAGGTAAACCGATTACTGCCATAGAAAATATAGATGGATATGTTACTCTGGACAAGTCGATTTTCAGGGGTGAAGGATTGTTTGCGCTTCGGATCAGAGGTGACAGTATGAATGGTATCGGAATCCTCAATGGAGACATCGTGGTTATTCGTCGTAAATCTACTGCAGAGAATGGGGAAGTCGTTGTGGTTGTTATAGATGGAGACGCTACCTTAAAACGGTTTGTTAAAGAGAAAAACAGGATTTGTCTTCGTGCCGAGAATCCTGCATATTCCGACATAGAGTTATCTTCTGTAAGTTCGATTCAGATTGCAGGTAAACTTGTAGGTGTAATAAGAAAGTATTAAAGGTCATAAAAAGTGTATTGAATTAACGTTACCGTAATGCATTTACAGGAATCTGACCCTATGGATACGATTCAAAAATTACAGCTTCTTTCTGAAGCATCACAGTATGATCTGGCATGTGCCTGTGGAACAAATGATACAGACAGGCGTAAACGTGGAAAAAACGGATCGTGGCTCTACCCGGTTTCTCTTCCTCAAGGTGGTTATTCTGTTATTTTTAAAACACTTATGTCCAATTCGTGCATAAATGACTGCAAGTATTGTCCGTATAGAATCGATTCGGATGTGCGCAGATGCACAATCGGTTCTGATGAAGTAGTCGGAACTTTTCTGGAGTATTATCGTCAGAAAAAAGTATTTGGGTTGTTTTTAAGTTCCGGAGTTATTTCAAATCCGGATAAAACGATGGAGTTACTGAATGATACAGCCGGATTATTGCGTAAAAAACATAATTTTCGTGGATATATACATCTGAAAATTATTCCCGGGGCTTCTGATGCTGCGATTGAGGAAGCCGTAAATCTTGCCAGTGCGGTTTCAATCAACATCGAGACCCCGGGTATACGCAGTTTTGGCAAGCTTACGGCCAAAAAAAATTATATGAACGATATTATTGCTCCTCTTAAGTTGATAAGCAGATTAACTCAAAAGCATTCAAGGTATCAGCGGGTTAAAAAAACAACTCAATTTATTGTTGGGGCATCGGATGAGACGGATGCGGAGATTGTCAGATATACTGCCGGGATGTACAAGAAATTGAATCTGAATCGGGTCTATTTTTCATCTTACCAGCGTGGGTTGGGTGACAGTAATATTCCGGGTGAAGAACGTAAATATATTCGTAAAGAGGATGGCTTTCTTCGAGAACACCGTCTTTATCAGGTCGACTTTTTATTGCGCAAATACGGTTTTATTGAATCGGATTTTGTTTTTGATGAACAGGGGCATCTTTTTCTGGATGATGATCCGAAAAATGTGTGGGCAAAACGACATCCTGAATTTTTCCCGGTCAATATAAATCATGCTGGTAAATATGCACTTTTAAGAGTACCTGGTATCGGTCCACAAACAGCACGCATGATACTTGAGATACGAAAAGAGGGAAAAATCAGGAAAATTGATGGATTGCCGTTAAAAGGAAAAAGGTTGGAAAAAGCGCAAAGCTATATAGCATTTTGACGTGGTTATTGGTATGGCATTAGCATTTGTTGTTTGGTTGTGATGAATAAAAGTAGAATACTTGTCGGCACCAGTGGTTATTCATACAAAGACTGGATTGGGGTACTTTATCCACCAGCAACGCGATCAAACGATTTTTTGAGAGTGTATGCAAAAGAGTTTCATGTAAGTGAGTTGAATTTTACTTACTACCGGATGCCGCAACCGGATCTTGTTAAAAGGCTTGCAGCACAAACCGGTCCCGATTTCCTTTTTTCAATCAAGGCACATATAACCCTTACGCATGAAAAGAGACCAGACCTTTCTTCTTTGTCATCTCTGTTTTTAAAAGGAATCGAACCGATAATTGAATCCGGGAAACTGGCTTCTGTATTGCTGCAGTTTCCATACAGTTTTTATTACAATAAAGAGAACAGAAATTACCTGGATAAGCTTTGTGTGCAGCTTGGAACTGTTCCTCTTGCAGTGGAATTTCGTAACCGTTACTGGCAGAAAGAATCGGTATACAATGGTTTGGCTGAACGTGATATAGCTGTTGTCAATGTTGACGAGCCGGATCTGCCCGGATTGCTGAAACAGTCGGATATCGTGACATCAAAAATCGGTTATATACGGTTTCATGGTCGTAACCAGACAAACTGGTGGAAGGGGGATAATGTAACCAGGTATGATTATCTTTACACAGATAGTGAACTCAGGGAATGGATTCCCGGGATTCAAACAATTGCTGCACAGGCATCGTTGGTACTGATAGTGTTTAATAATCATTCAAAGGGGCAGGCTGTTCAGAATGCAAGAAGGTTAAAAGAGATACTGTTACAATCCCATGTACAACCTGTATAATCGAAATTTTTAAGAGAAAACAGTTTCATCCGGATATCCAGATTTATGGAACGTACAATTCTTCATATTAATGTTATCAATTTTTATGTAGCGGTTGCCAGGTCAATGAATTCTCAACTGGTGGGTTACCCTGTAGCAGTACGGGCTTGTGGTTCAAAAAAGGTGCTTCTTGATGTTTCGAAAGAGGCATCGGAATCTGGTGTGCATCGGGGAATGAATGTCAATGCTGCAATGCGTATTTGTCGGGATCTTCGCATAACAGATCCGATGCCTTCAGTTTATGATCGTGTCGAACGGTTTCTTTTTCAATATGCATCCCGCTTGTCACCGCAAACCGAAACTGCCGGTCCGGGACATCTGTTTATTGATCTGACCGGCACACGCAGGTTACTGGGACCTGCTGTTGATGTTGCGGATTCTGCACGGAGGTTTATAAAAGAAGAGTGCCGGTTTGATTCAGCAATTGGTTTGGCTGCCAGTCGTCTGGTTAGCAAAATTGCAACACGGGTGATCAAACCACAAGGGCTTTGCACTGTAATACAGGGGTGTGAAGAGGAGTTTATGGCCCCTCTTCCTGTTAATTATCTTCCCGGAATTGATCATCATTTCTTAAAACAGCTTCTTCAGTTTAATTTTCAGCTTATAAGAGATATAAATCGCATACCAGTTCAGACACTTGCAACTGTGCTGGGGCCTGTTGCATGGGAAATCTGTAATCAGGCTCGTGGTATTGATGATACTCCTGTGAGACAGATTTCAGAACCGGCACCATCAGTTCATGAAACTGTAACTTTAGGAGAACCGACCAATAACGAATCGGAGATTGCAGGTGCATTGTTTCATATCGTTTCGCGATGTGGAGCAAAGATTCGTAAAATGGGACTTGCTGCCGGTAAAGTTTATCTGAACATTACTTATGCTGATGGAATCCGAAATTTTCGTAGCGTACGTTTAAACCCGCCACTAAGTGGAGATCTTGGTATTTATAAGCAATGCGCATTGCTTTTGCGTAAACTTTTTTTGCGGCGTGTCAGGCTGACAGATTTGACTGTACGGTTTTCAGAGTTGACATTTCCGTATGGTCAGATGGATCTGTTCATGGATAACCAGCGAGAAGAAAATCTTATGAATGCGATAGATACAATTCATCAGAATTTTGGTGAACGTGCCATACGGTTCTGGGGACGCAATTATGTTGCATAATGAAATTGAAGTAACAGAAATTCTGCATTTGATTATACAAAGTAACTATCTGGATTGAATCAGGAGAATATTTTAATTATCCAAAGCGTAATTTATTTATTACCTTGGCTGCATTTGTAAAAACAATCATCCATGATTAAAAACCGGGAAATGATATGCTTTTTGAACTGAACAATTTTATTTATTCTTATGGCCGAAACAATCGTTTTCAGTTGGGGCCGCTGTCGCTGACTCTTGAATCCGATTCCATTACTGCGCTTGTAGGGTCAAACGGAAGTGGTAAAACTACACTGATCCGCATTCTTCTTAATGAATTATTACAATATGGCGGTGATTACACCATCGATTCTGTACCGGTAAATGATATGAGTGGATCGGTGCCGCATACTTACGGAATCGGATATGCGCCTGAAGAACCAGTTCTGGATGAAAGGTTAAGCGGTTATGAGATTGCATATATTGTAAAAGAGATTCATAATATCAAAAAGCAGGAATTTGACATATTTATGGCTCGGTTCCGGCAACTTTTACAAATAGGTTCCTGGTTTGAAAAATCTCCATGCAGGGAGTATTCGCAGGGGATGCGGCGCAAGGTTTCATTATTGGCAGCATTCCTTGGAGCATATAATTATCTGATCATTGATGAACCTACCAATGGGCTGGACCCGGTTGCTGTGTTTGGAGTTAAAAAGCTTCTTTTATCATATAAAGAACAGGGGAAAGGGGTGCTCGTATCTTCACATATACTGGATTTTGTAGAAAAAATTGCTCAAAATGTAATAATCCTGAAAAACGGTACCGTTGCTTTTGCCGGTAAAGTTCAGGAACTTCTGGGCAGCCATCCCGGAATGCAGCTTGACGAGATCTATTATAATATTTTTGTCAATATACCGGAAAATTCAGGTTTTTCATTATGAACCTGGAATCTGCACAGAATCTGCTTATAAAGCGTATCATTGGTTTTAATCCATCATTTTCGCAATCTGTTTTAAGAGGTGCTGGTGCCGGAGTACTTTTTTTCGGGATTTTTGAAGCTGTTTCAATGATTAACCCCAATGCTCCCCGTATTCCGGTGCCAACACTTCTGGTGATTGCAGTTTTTGTTCTCCAGATGCTTCTTTTTCTTAAAATATCCCGTATTTTGCGTTTCCCAAGAACTGAAGATTTTCTTTTTATTATTCGCATAAGTTACAGGCAGCGAAAAAAAATTGCAGTTCGTGCGTTACTTGAATCTCAAAAAGCGATATTACCTTTTATTGCTTCGTGTACTCTGGTTTCGGTAATTCTTGAGATTTTTATATACAAGGAACGCGAGCTGTCTAATCTTGCAGGTGTTCCTGCCGGTCTTCTTCTGTTTACATATTTTTTTCCGCGTCTTGGTGCATCAGTTTTAAAAAGTAATCTTATCCGACCCGTATCACGGGATTCACAACAATCTGGTGTTCAAAATTCACAGGGGATTCGTATTTTTACTGTTTTATCGCGTTTCTTCTTTTGTGTATCAAATGCAGCGGGGAAACTGGCACCGATATCAATTCGTCCGTATGTGACACGAAACATGCTGTATCTTTTCAGGAGTGATCCGTTTCTGTTTCCGTTTTTTACCCTGGTTGCACCTGTACTTCTTATACTGGTATTGGTCTTGATTGGTGATCGGGAACTGCTTTTCGTTGATTTTTTTACAGTATTAGCCTTTTTTGTTCTGAGTTTTTACTATGCAACTTATTTTCAGGAAGCATCTGTGTGGTTCAGGGAATGTCCTTATTACGATTTCTCACATAAGCGTATGCGTAATGCCCAGATATTTACTTCAGCAATATTGAGCATTCCATATACAGTAATATTTCTGTTGGCAACCAATACTGCCTTGTTATCATTGGCAGGTATGGCCAGAACTGTTACTTTTTTGTGCGCTCTTGGAACCATTATACTCATTAACTGCAGAATCAGTATCAATCCAAAACGAAAAGATTCGGATGTCGGTATGGATCTGGCTCTTTTTATCGGTGTGTCGATTGGTGTTTTTGTACCTTTGTTTGGATGGTTATTCCCGCTTGCGATTACAGGTGTAATAAATTTATTGGGATGGGGTTCTGTTTGTAAAAACAAACAGTGTTAACAAAAGAGTGTCTGTTTAATTTCAATAAAAGCAATTCCTTTACGCCAGTCTTTTCGGTGAACATTGGGATAAGGGATTGGCTTAAAGACTAAAGGAAACTGTTCGGTAACCCGAAGCGATTACGGCAACAACAACGAATGAAACTGCTCCCATTTGCAATAAGTTATTATTCCATTCTTCGAGGGGTTCTCTCAACTGAATCGATCTGCAAAATTGCCCGTGAGCTCGGATACGATTCTGTTGCCATAGCAGATCGAAACAACCTCTATGGTCTTCCATCATTTCTCCATTGGTGTAATGAATACGAATTAACTCCTCTTATTGCAGCGCAGTTGTGTTGTAACGAAGGAGAAGCTGTTCTTTATGCTGAGGGCGAAACTGGTTTTTCAAATCTTTGCCGTATTATAAGTGAATTTCACTGCAGCAGTTCATTTAACCTTATTAATTCCATAAACTCCGGTAGCAAAGGCATTCATATTGTTACAGATAACATATCTCTTTTAAGGGAATTTCGAAATACCGGTACCATCTATTACCGTATGAGTCGTCCGCGGAAACCACCTGCTGAGGTTTTGAGTGAGGGATTTCCGTGTCTTGTTGTACCCCCCATGGCGTTTACCTGCAGTGATGAATTCGAAACCCATAAACTTCTTCGTGCAATTGCTTGTAATACAACATTGTCCCGTTTGGAGAAAAGGGAGTTACTTGACAGTGATTCTTTTTTTTGTACCTGGGAACAGATTCTCGACAGATTTGAAGTGTTTGGTAAAGCACTTGAAACTACGGAAAGGTTTGCAAAAACTGTTTTTTCACGCACCAGGTTTGGAACTCCAATAATGCCGCGATTTCAATGTAAAGGATCTTCAGTGGAACTGCTGAGAAAAAAGGCAATAGATGGAGCTATGAAGCGGTACGGAAGTATATCAGAGCAAATAACAAAAAGAATTAATTATGAGCTGCAACTCATTAATAACAAAAGGTTTACCGATTACTTTCTTGTGGTTGATGATATTGTGAAGCAGTCTCCTCGCACATGTGGCCGTGGTTCGGGGGCTGCAAGTATTATTGCATATTGTCTGGGTATAACCAATGTAGATCCTTTGAGGTACAATCTTATGTTTGAACGGTTTTTGAATCCTGGCCGTACAGATCCTCCGGATATTGATGTGGATTTTGCATGGGATGAGCGTGATAGTGTACTTGATTATGTGTTTGATCATTACGGAACTGAGCATACTGCAATGGTTGCAACACATCAGAGCTGCGGCGCAAGAATGGCGATCAGGGAAGTGGCCAGAATTTACGGTTTAACAGAAGATGAGATCAGCAGAATTACAAAAAAAATTCCCTGGTTTATAGATCATCCAGAACATGCCAAAAACATGGAGATGGTATTGAAACAGTGGCCAACCATGCGAAATGTTGTTTTTGATTCTCCATGGCATCAGATTCTTCAACAGGCTGGGAAGATTATTGGTATGCCAAGGGGGATCGGGACTCATTGTGGAGGAGTTGTTATTACTCCAGTGCCAATTAATAATTTGGGACCAGTACAGTATTCAGCCAAAGGATACCCGATTCTGCAGTGGGAAAAGGATGGGGTTGAGGAGATGGGACTGGTAAAAATAGATCTGTTAGGAAATCGGTCACTTGCGGTAATTCGTGATGGTATAGAGAATATCAGGAGGGAGGGGATTGCTTTTGACGAAGAAAGCTGGAATCCTCAGTCGGATATAAAAACAAAAGATCTGTTTTCCAATGGAAAAACAATAGGTGTTTTTTACACTGAATCTCCTGCTATGCGACTTTTACAGCGCAAGACCGGAGTTGGCGACTTTGAACATCTTGTAATTCATTCTTCAATTATCCGTCCTGCTGCGAATCGCTATATCCGTGAATATATCAAGAGGTTGAAGGGTGAAACTTACAAATCGCTTCATCCATTGCTTGATGATGTTCTGGGAGAAACATACGGAATAATGGTGTACCAGGAGGATGTTTCGAAAGTGGCCATGACTATGGCTGGCTTTTGTGCTGAGGATGCTGATATGTTGCGGAAAATTATGTCCAAAAAAAGCAGGGGGCGCAGATTTGAGGATTTCAGAGTAATGTTTTTTAAGGGAGCTTTAAAAAATGGTGTAAAAGAAGAGGTGGTTCAGGCAGTCTGGGAAATGATGCTTTCATTCAGCGGATATTCTTTTTGTAAACCCCATTCTGCAAGTTATGTACAGGTTTCATTTCAGGCTGCTTATCTTAAAGCGCATCATCCGGCAGCTTTCATGGCTGCTGTATTGTCAAATTATGGTGGATATTATGCTACTCAGGCTTATATCAGTGAAGCACAGAGGCTTGGCATAAAAATAGTTCCACCTGATGTAAACAGAAGTGAATGCAGGTATTTTTCTCACGATAACACAATCGTTACAGGCTTTTGTCAGATTAAAGGCCTCTGTCTCAAGGTACAGCAGCGCATTGTACAGTCTCGTAAAGAAAAGGGTTACTATAAAAGTCTGGAGAATTTTATTATCAGAACTGAAATTGATGAATCGGATATGGAAAAACTCTTACTGGCTGGTGCTTGTGATAATCTCTGCAGAAATTTAAACCGCTCACAACAGTTCTGGCAGATGCGTAAAATTTTCCGTTCATACGGAAAAAAAAATGCAGAGATGCCCAGACTCAAAGCACTCTCTTTAAACCAGTTTCTTTTATATCAGTATCAAACGCTTGGTTTTCTTACATCATGTCATCCCGTAACACTGGTCCGGTGTGAAAAAAAAGACAGAATAAAGGCAAAAGAAATACGGCGTTATGCAGGAAAAAATGTAACCATCCTTGGCTGGTGTATTACAGCAAAAACGGTTTCCACCAAAATGGGAGATAATATGGAATTTGTAACATTCGAAGATGAAACCGACATTTTTGAAACGGTTTTTTTTCCACAGATATATAACAGGTATGCGTCCATATTAAGAGTGCAAAGTGCTTTTCTGGTAAGCGGTAAAATTTCTGCAGAATTTGGTGCAGTAGTACTTGAAGTTAATAGACTTGAAAAACCGTAAAAACGTGTTCTGGTTTTAATTACTATAAAATGCTAATCACAGCCTGAAGCAGGTTAATAAAAACAGGGATCATTCTCTGAGTCCAGTCAAGGAAAAAAATCAGAGCTGATGTAATCCTGTTTCACAAAAGAGTGTGTCCTTGATTAGATCCATAATTGGCTCGATATGGCACAATTTTTTCTGTAAAAACAGAAGTGAACGATATTCAGGTTTAAAAATATCACGTTTTTCATTGAATTGAGCAGTTCTATGCAGATAGGTATTGCTGTTGACCATGGAGGATATGTTTTAAAACAGGCAGTTTGTGAATCTGTTAATAGATGGGGATACCAGATAAAAGATTTTGGTGCTTATGATTATATTCCAGATGATGATTACCCGGA
>JAAYEB010000131.1 GCA_012728995.1 Fibrobacter sp.
ACAGAAACTACCTCATCTGGATTAACACTTTTGTTTGGCAATTTGCCAAAAAACTCCTCTACCTTTTTCTGGACAGCGGGTATTCGGGTTGTTCCTCCAACAAGAATCACCTCATCAATATCACTGGCGTTTAAACCGGCATCTGCAATTGCCTTTCTGCAAGGTTCAATTGTACGATCAACCAGATTTTGAACCAATTGTTCAAATTTTGAACGTGTAAGATTCATATCCAGGTGTTTGGGTCCTGAAGCATCTGCAGTGATAAAAGGCAGATTAATATTAGTCTGCATAGCAGAAGATAGTTCTATTTTTGCTTTTTCTGCAGCTTCTTTTAACCTTTGGAGTGCCATTCTATCCTGCCTTAGATCGATTCCATTACTCTTCTGAAAATCTTCTGCAATGTAATCTATAAGCACCTTATCGAAATCATCACCACCAAGATGAGTATCACCATTTGTCGATTTAACTTCAAAAACGCCTTCACCTATTTCAAGAATAGATATATCGAAAGTTCCTCCACCCAGATCGAAAACTGCTATTTTTTCATTTTTCTTTTTTTCGAGGCCATATGCCAATGAAGCAGCTGTTGGTTCATTAATTATACGTTTTACATCCAGACCGGCAATTTTTCCAGCATCTTTAGTAGCCTGACGCTGTGCATCATTAAAGTATGCCGGGACCGTAACAACCGCTTCAGTTACTTTTTCACCAAGATAATCTTCTGCAGCTTTTCTCATATATTGAAGTATCATGGCAGATATTTCGGGTGGTGTATACTCCTTATCCGAAATTTTAACTTTTACGGGATCTTCCGGTTTTCCTACCACATTATATGGTAACTTTTTCTCTTCTGATTGCACCTCATTGTGGCGTCTTCCCATAAAACGCTTTATGGAATATATAGTATTTTCAGGATTAGTTATAGCTTGCCTTTTAGCTATACCACCCACCAGCTTCTCACCTGTTTTTGTAAAAGCAACAATAGACGGTGTTGTACGTCCACCTTCTGCATTTGGTATTACAACCGGTTTTCCACCTTCCATTACCGAAACACATGAATTAGTGGTACCTAAATCTATACCAATAATTTTTCCCATTATAACCTCCTTGATATTCTGCTAAAATGTCTTTCAAAACCAAGTCTTGTAAACAAATATCATGCCATAAAAATTTAGTTGAAAACATGTTCTGAAATGGAATTATACTTTCAGAATATTTCATTATAGATCACACCTGTGTTTTATTTTGAAACAAAAACCTGTTTCAGCAGATGTGTTATGTACAATTTAAATTGCCATTAGCCTGAAATTTATAATTTACTAAACAAGGAAAGCTATCATAAGTAACATTGGGAGGGCTACTAAACACTATTTTATATCAACTGTCTTCCCCGCGACACTTGCATTAAATACACAATAACGAGGATAGCTGCTGAAGTATTAATGATAATTATCTAAGGGGTTTCAGTTTAAAATCAATCAATTCAGGCTTTTTGAAATGGATAATAGATATGATACCCACAAAAAGGAAACCTGATGCATACAACATAAGAAAGGGACTGACAAGAAAATTTGTAAAACCAAGAAACATATGAAAACTACTCAGACAGTAGATACCAAGAAGTATTTCAATAATACAAGTCATATCTTTAATAGGACGATAGGCAGTTTTACCCTGAAGCTGTCCCTTTTTAGGTGTTCTGTGAAATGGCGACTTCAACTTAAGAATTGCTTCTAGAACTGCTTTACCGTTATTTACTGCCAGACCCGTACCTATTAACATCATGGCAGGAATCAGGAATATCTGTTGACGAACTTTATTTCCTATGAAATACTGTGAAATCATATACATCGTTGCAGGTCCACTCGTTGCAAGGATCATACAAAAAACAACACACCCAAACCAGAAAGGAGGAAGGAATATTTTTACATAGTAGAGAACGGGCATTGTAAGCAGAGCGAGTAATAGCATTAACGGATGTACAATATAATGAGTAAGATGTAAAACTGCTTGCAGAGCCTTGAAAACTGGTATTTTCTTTTTCAACAACAATGGAATAATCTTGATTGCAGTCTGAATTGAACCTTTTGCCCATCTGAACTGCTGATTCTTAAATGCATTTATATCTTCAGGTATTTCAGCAGGTACTTCGAGTGCAGGAACATATTCTGTTTCCCAACCTGTAAGCTGCATTCTATAAGACAGATCCATGTCTTCAGTAAGTGTATCATGCTGCCATCCACCACTTGTTTCAATTGCCTCACGGCGAAACACACCAGCAGTACCATTAAAATTCATAAACAGATTATTCCATGATCTTGCAGCCTGCTCAATCATAAAATGACCATCTATTCCCATTGCCTGACCCCGGGTAATCAATGATGCTTTTCTATTTAAATGAGTCCAGCGTCCCTGAACGAGTCCTAATTTTGGGCGGTCTACAAAGAAAGCCATCGCTTTTTTTAGAAAATCAACCTGAGGAACAAAATCTGCATCAAATATTGCTACAAATTCAGCATCTGTATATTTTAAACCATTTTGAAGCGCACCAGCTTTAAAACCAGTTCGATCTACTCTTCGAATCACAGAAATATTTACGCCTTCATTTTGAAGGCGTTCTACAACATTATCTACATATTCTATGGTATCGTCAATACTATCATCCAAAACTTGAATCTCATGGCGTGATCGGGGATAATCCATAGACACAGCAGCTTCAATAACCCGAACTGCGACCGATTTCTCATTAAACATTGGCAATTGAGTCACGACCTTTGGATACTTGTTTTCGTCAGTTACATCATAGTAGAATTTCATAGTATCCTGTTGGGCAGACACTTTTGCCTTACGCTTACGTAAAAATAGATAGGTGAGAACGTAACACTGAACCCCATAGGCTAATAAAATAGCCGAACAAAGGACATATAGCGATACGACAATTATTAAAGCTATCATACTCCCATTACCTGTACCTTATGAATTTACAAGATTTCTTTTAAGGAAATCGTAGCAAATAATATAAATTCCAGCAAACTGAAAGAACCAAATTAAAAGTTAACTTTTTTTTATTTTCAGTTTATTGTAATGTTATTTGATCAATTTCCCTTTGAATTTCATTAAACAGATCTGGTTTTTTCAGAATTTCGGCAACTAAATGATCGCTCCATCCAGACTGCCTTAATCCTGCCATTTCTCCAGGTCCCCTGTATTTCAAATCCATTTCAGCGATTTTAAAACCATCATTTGTTTTTGAAAAAACGGAAAGGCGTTTTTGTGCATAAGTATTTGATTTATTTGTTGTAAGGAGAAAACAATAAGATTTTTTATTACCTCGTCCAACCCTTCCCCGAAGTTGATGAAGTTGAGAAAGGCCAAAGTAATCTGCATTTTCGATAACCATTATGGTCGCTTCAGGTACATCTATTCCAACTTCAATAACAGTTGTAGTAACAAGAATATCGGTTTCCCCATTAGCAAAGTCAATCATAATTTTTTGTTTTTGATCACTTTTCATTCTTCCATGAATACACTGAATAGAATACGTCGAAAAACAACCTTTTTTGAGTTCCTGATACACTGTCTCCAAATCTCTAATATCTGAATCCGGTGTTTCTATATCACTATCAATTCGCGGGACCACATAATAAACCCGGGCACCACCTGATATCTGTTCACAAATAAATCGTTCCATATCTGTTCTCTTATAATCCGGCACCAGATATGTTAAAACAGGTGACCTGCCCAACGGACACTTGCAAATCGTAGTTATATCCAGATCACCATAAAATGTTGCTGCAAGTGTCTGCGGAATCGGAGTAGCAGACATCAGAAGAAAATCAGACGCAAGGCCTTTTTCCTGAAGAGTGAGTCTTTGTTGAACTCCAAATTTATGCTGTTCATCTATTACAATCATACCCAGGGATTTGAAAACTACAGAAGGTTGCAATATTGCATGAGTTCCGACTATAAAATCTATTTTCCTTTTGCTCAAAAGATTCAGGATATCCTGTCTTTTCGAAACAGCAAAACCACCGGTCAACAGTTCTGCCTTGTAACCAAGCGAAAAGAGCCAGGATGAAATCAAGTTAAAAGTCTGCCTTGCCAGCACTTCTGTCGGAGCCAGCCAGGCTACCTGATAACCTTCATTTAATGCAGGTAGACAAGCAAAAAAGGCAACCAGTGTTTTCCCGGATCCTACTTCTCCATGAAGTAAACGGTGCATCCGTATATTCCTTCCTGCATCTTTATACAGCTCTGCAATTGCCCGATTCTGATCTTCAGTTAAATCAAACGGTAATAATTTTTTAAAACAACGGGGCAAATTTCCTGCATTCATACTGCGGCCAGGAAGAAAAAATTTCTTTTTACTTAATTTAACATCCAATACAATTCTATACAGAGTTTCATAACTAATCCTTTCTTTATAATAATCCAGCCGGGATATATCCGAAGGAAAATGGATCTCGTACAGACATTGCTGCAATGGAGGAAAACTCTTTTTATTTTCGATTATTTCCGGAAGAACACGTGGAAAGTGTTTGAGGTTTTTTAAACACCATGAAACAGCTTTTATCATTAATTTCTGTTGAATACCAGCTTCCTGCATTGTTTTCGTTATAGAATACCTGGGAACATATTTCAGCTGAGGTATCTTTTCATTTCCAGATATTTTTTCAATAACCGGATGAACCATCTGAAAGTGACCATAAAAAACAACTTTACCTGTTACTATTACATCTGTGTCTTTAAAACCCTTGCTATAATATTGAACTCCTCTGAACCATACAAGTTCTATAGTACCGGATTCATCTTTCAGATGCATTTTCAATCGCTGTTTACGGCCATACTCCAGTCTGACTGATATTACTTTTCCCTTTACAGTACATGTCCTGCCACTAAAATCACGAATTCTTTGTAATGGAACAATTTCTGATCTATCAATATATCGATACGGAAAGTTATATAAAAATTCTCCAATCTTCTCAATTCCCGATTCAGCTAAAGCTTTTATCCTCTTGGGACCCATCCCCGGAATACATGAAACCGGTGAAAGAAAGTCAAGCATGGCACATATTGATCTTTTTCCCACTTTTTCTCCTGATAATTACTACATTGTCCTGGTAATAGCAAATTCAGCATAATTGAAACTGAGTCACTTTATTCAGCCTCACCTCTCTGTCCCGTAAATTAGGTCAGCAGACATAAAAACCTTTATGCCAATGTCGGACAAAAAATAATCGTGTAAAGATGTCGTCAATATTCAGATAAAACGGTTCAATCTTCCAAATCTGCTATTTATGATAAGATTTGTTTTGGATGATTGAAATTGCCCTGTATATTTGTTCCATAAGAAGCATTCTGGCTATTTCGTGAGTAAATGTCAATCTTGAAAGTGAGAAGATCTCATCAGCCCCCTTTTTAATTTCATCACTTAATCCGTATGCCCCTCCAATAACAAATGTTAATTTACTATTAATTAGACGAATCCGTCTGGCGAAGGAAAAAGAATCATATTCCCGCCCTTCTTCACCTAATACAAAAACAAAGCTTTTATTTTTGTTTAATAGTTTTTTTATTTTCTCACTTTCAGTACAAATTCCCTGATCTTTTATTTCAAGTATCTCGATTCTGGAATCATGCATGATTCTTTTTTTATAATCTTCAACCTTTGTCCGCAGACAGGGATCCTTTACTTTACCAACTGCAACTATCTTTAAATCCAGAACCTCAACAGCCATTGGTTTTGTTCCATTTTCAATATTAATTTTTTTAAATAATCAGGAGATATCAGATACATTAGAATGTAATTTGAAGCTCTGTAAGTATACAAACTGCCAACCACTGCAAGTGAGATGTCTTTGCAGTTAACAATATGTCTGAAAGATGAGCATTGCTGCTTTCTTCCGAGTTTACAAGGGGTTTTACAATGTCACCAAGATAACAGGCACCTTCCAGAAATTCCTGAAAAAGATTTTCCAGCTCTCTATTAAAACACCCGCTTTCATTTACTGTTATCTTCTTTATATGTTCGATACAAATCAATAAATCAGTTAATATATTCTTTTTATTATTCTGAAGTTCATTAATGCATTCAACAAAATAATTTATAAGATTCTGGAGTTTTAATGAGAGAGATAGATCTACTTTATTAATTAAAACTGCATTTACAATACTATTTTTCCCTCTCTGATTATTCTTTTCATGAAGAAGATCTGTCTTTTTTACATTCCTGGTTTTCATTTCCCGACCTTATAACATTTCAAAGGTTTCTGTATACTAAAAATATTATCAGTTTTTACTTTTTTTATAAAACACATCAGGACAGATCCTTAAACCCCGAAAGACTACCCTGTCAATTATTTGTCTATATTCTAAAATTTAATTAATTTATCCAAAAAAGATATATAAATATTAGGTTTTTGTCAAAATTATCACACATTATTGGAATTCAAAAAAAACCTCTTACACAGGCTTTTTTCCAGCTTTCGGATATTTTTGCAAGATTCCTGGTTGATTAAAATCTTAAGCGGAAGATTAATTAACGGTGCTCACCTGAAAGATTTTTGCACGTTTTGAGCATTACAAGCAGAGAAAATAAATGTCAGCCAGTTTTAAACCGGCTGAACTATTTCATGCCGCTTTGGCAAAAATGGATCTTTGCCATAATGGTTCTTCAATATGAAGCGCCTTTGCCATTGCTGACAGGTCGGTAAGGACAGGGCAACGAATACAGGGATAATTCACCTTCAAACGAGGACAGTCCCATATTTTGCAAAAATCCCTGTTTATCGTTTTTAAATCTGTTTCAGACTCTTTTTCATATTTGATCTTGCCCATTTGAAACATCCTTCCTCAAGAAAATTACTGCTTATATCTGGTTGCATTTTGCATGCCAAAATAATCACAGTTTTGAGGAACAATGTAATCCAACAAGATCATTCTTAGAAAAATCCCAATATTAATAAAAAACATTATGCCCTGATTCAGGAGAATCAAATACAGAAGGTGCTAACCAGAAATGAAGTCGATTAATTTACTATGAGCTACGAGAACTAAACTACCGTCTCGTGAAGCAGATCGCATAAAGTAATCGTATGATTCAGGTAAAATCTGTTTAGCAAAAAAACGTTAATATTTGTGTTCTACTTAAAAGATCGCCTGTTTGCACGTTTTTCTTCAGGAATAATCGAATCAATTTGTGAATAATATTTGCATTTCCATTGAGAACCGGGATCAGTAAACCGGTTTGGGCATTCTTTTTTTGCTATTTCAAGCAGCTCTGGTTCAAGTTTTGCATTGTATACTGTTTGAGTAATTCGTAACTGCTCCAGATCAAAACCTTTGACACCAGAAAGATCAGATTGGTGTAAGTAAGCATTTTTCAGATTTGCCCCGGTAAGATCCGCATTGGAAAGATTCGCACCCTTCAGATAAGAGAACCCAAGGTTAGCTCCTGATAGATTAGCATTACTAAGATCTGCATCTCGCAAATCTGCAGACTCCAGGTTAGCATTCTGAAGGTCTGCTTCAGAAAGATCCACTCCCTTCAAATCAAATCCACGTAAATCAGCCGATTTCAGATTCTTTTTACCTGAAATTGCATTAACATTAAATGATTCCCGCTTTTCAACAATCTTCTGACTACTTTCATTTACTGCATTTTCCCTGGCAAACTCATCTTTAAAAAACCTCTCTCTGAATTCGTATTCAGACATACACTCTGTTTTTTTGCCATCTATATACCCATATACAAGTTTGGTTTGTAAACCATTACTGTCTGAGCCTGCAGAAGATATCATTTCGTCGAGACAAAGATACATTTTCAGTTTTTCTGAAGAAACACCTGAAACAACCATTAAAATAGTTAACACGAAAAATCTCAATAACATATTATACCTGGCTCCTGTGAAATTACTCATTTAATAATTAGGAGTATTTTTTATTGATAATGTTCAAATGTTTTAAATGCTCGTATAGTTTTTCATACTCTGAAGCGATAATTGAAATATCAAACTTTTTAGAGCATTTTACTCCCTCGCAAATTAAAACCTGACGCAGGGCTGAATCCGACAACGTTTCGTTGATAGTAACACCAAGAGTTTTACCTGTACACAACCGTCCATTTAGTTTATCTTTAATAATCTCATTTATTCCTGCATTCCGTGTTGCAACAACCGGTGTTCCACATGCCATTGCCTCAATTGCTGGTACTCCAAATCCCTCATAAGAACTAGGTATGCAACAAATCCAGGATTTTTGATATTCTTCAATAAGATCCGTAACCGGGATATTTCCACGGTATCTTACATTCGAACCGCTGCAATTCCGGGAACCAACAACAGTCAGAATACATTCCGGATATTCAGGTAACACCTCTTTTTCAAAAACAGATAAAAGCAGTTTCCCCCTTTTTCTGCTTTCAAGATCTCCAACAAAAAGAATAGATGGATATGGTGTCTTCTGTTTTCCCGGATGAAATTGTTCCAAAGGAACTGCACATGAAATCTGAACCCTGATCAAAGGAAGACTACTTATGGTATTTTTTGAAATAGCAACAGATGTCCCCTTTTTCAGACATGAAATCCATTCAAATAAGTAGAATAGCACCTGATAAAAAAAACGTGCCGGATTGGTAGCATTAATCGCTTCCTGAAGAGCTGATCCGTAGAAAGTTCTTACCCTGTTTGCAGCCCCTCTACACAAATAATCGTCACCATGGTAATGAATTATATCGTATTGGTGAGTTTTAATTTTTTTAAATATCCTGGCAGGAATAATTTTTCGTTTTATTTTAGATGATGTTCCCCATGATAATTTAACATGATCATAGTTCGCATCAGAAGGCTTTTCACTGAAACTGTAACAAGTTACTTTGTGCCCCTTCTTTACAAGTGCCTTCGCAAGAATATGTACTTGAACAGAAACCCCATTGGGATTACATGAAGGTAAATATTTGTTTGCAAAAGCTATTTTCATAATCTGGAAGTTTACCGTCACCCCAATCACATCTGGTTTTTTATCTTAAACAAAAAGAAACGATCGATATCTGATATTTCCATAAAACAACGCGACAAATAGTACGACCGGAGCAATCAGCAATATTATAACCTCTCTTAAAATCATAAAAATCCTATTTTTCACTTTACTGACACGTTTAATTACAGATCCAAACAATACAGACATGCTGGAAAAGGCCGTGCATTTGAAAAGAACAGGATAATCCCAGGTCAGAATTATCAAAATATATCCAATAAATAATAACAGCAGGCTGGGCGGAAACGGTGAGCAGACATGTTTTCTGTATAATTTCCTGTGCTTACGATAAAGCAATGGATCGAACCTCCTGTTCCAGCAGCTTTTTAAAAGATCATACCATTCACCATTTCTTAAGCGATGTACCACTCTAATAGAAGTACTATAATCTATTTTGGACCCCTTTTCTAATATTCTAAAAGCAAGATCCATATCCTCTCTTTGTACGGAAAACCTTTCATCAAATCCACCAATTTCCTCAATTATACTTTTTTTGTAAAAAATATTATTAGTTCTGAAACCTGGTTTTTCAAGTCTTTTATAATCAACATTACTGGGCGAAATTTGACTGCTTTTTTCTATCGATGTAAATCCTTCAACCCCTGCACAGTCCCTGTGAGTTCTTAGATATGTCGTACCTTCATTAACCCATTTCTGATCAGGTATACAATCATCATCGATAAAAGCAATTATTTTACCTCTGGCCTGTTTAATTCCGATATTTCTTTTAGCACTTATGCTTTTATTGTTAGTATAGAACCATTTAACCATGGGGTATTTTATCTGAAACTGACCATTTGGATAATCTGTTACAACTATAATCTCATATAATCCTGTTCCAGGAGTAGCTTCGCAAAGAGGAATCAACACTCCTGATATATAACCAACACGATGAGAGGCGATAATTATTGATGTTACAGGCATTTAAAAATCAAATCCATTTATTGATCGTTAACATGAAAAAATTTAATCCTCTTTTAAGAATTTTCGTATTTTAATTAACAATTATCGGTGACCTGTTTTTGGAAATTTACAGCTTTGTCACCTGAATCCGACTTCAAGTCATTTCACGGATAAATTCTAAAACAAATATCAACTTATTAACACTCAACCGTTTTAATCTAATCTTCATCTTAACCAGACCGAAATCATTATTATACATAAATATCATTAATATCTCAAGGCTGCTCTATATTGAGTTCAAAAGGATTTTAATTGCAAATAGCTGTTTTTGCTTCATGTTACTGAAGACACAAAAAAAAAGATTTTCGTTTTAATGATGAATATTTCTTATATTAAAAATGTTCTGTTTTTCTTTTCTTCAAAGGAGACATCAATGAATTTCAAATTCAAAATGTTCAGCATTGTTATTATAATCGCTCTTTCCTTTTCAACCATCATTGCCAACGACATGATATTAACTCTTGATGATGGAGAAGATGTGGTTTTACATCCCGACAGCACATGGGGATATACAAAATTCACAATTACTGAAGGTGATGAGGAAGATAAGTATATCACAATAGATGACGGACGTACTATCTGGTTAAAAACCGACAATACCTGGACTTTTACAGATAAAAAACCTCCTGTTAAACCATCAAAAAAAGACCTGCCTTCAGTTTTCGCTAATGGCTCTGCAACAAAGCCTGCACTGGATATGGCAGTTCAAAGTGCTACCGAGGAAGCCATAAACAGACTTGTCAATCAATTAATCAAATATGTTAAAAAATCCCCAAAAAGCAAAAAATTTCTTGAAGCATGCATTAAACATGAAATTGGAGATACTGGTGCAGAGGTAACTTACAAACCCAAATGGACTGCCCAGGCAAAAATATCTCTGGACAAATTACAGGTCAGGAATATTGTTGAATGCGTCCAGACACAAATCGATTCACAAAACAATAATTCCGAAACAAAGTAATTATTATTCACATTGATTCCAATTACCTGCAATACTAATTTTTATTAACTTTCAGAACATGAGTTATCCAGTGATTAAGATCTATTTTTGCCGGTATACTCTTGTTCTGAGATCTCCTGTAATCAATGATGCATTTTCCGGTACTGTCAAAGGAATAATCTCAAAAGGTGATTTCCATATTTCTCCAGACGGAAAGGTGACAGTTGATCTGCAAACAAATAAATATTCTCCAGGTATTGCAATAATTCTAATATTACTTTCAGGATATAACTGAAAACCTGTTGATTTTGCGGTTTTCCTGTTAATTAAATTAAGCTCATATGTATAGTTTTTTGAACTTGAAAAATTAATGACAGAGATGTTTTTCTGGTAATTACCTGAAGCAAGAGGTTTAAATGATGGATCTGGTGTGATATTTGGTGCAAAAAATGAGTTATACCATTCTGGAATATATTGATCTTCACTTAACTCTTTAAATTCAATTTTTCCCAGTGAATTGACAGGGTTTTGTGCATTTATACAACGCTCAATACCCTCAAAACACTCCCTTATAATGTTTTTCGCATTCATATCACTACTGAGCCAGGAAATGTACTGTTCTATAATCTTTTTCCAGGCTGATTGTTCCACTATTTTTGACCGGTTAATATCTGGAAATTTTTGCCCTGGTGCGATTTCAATCAATGCCTGGGCATACATTGAAAGGGCTTCCTGAAGATTTCCTGAAGCTTCGGTTTGCTTTGCTTTCTTAAAAACTGAAGATTTTTGAATCCTGGAATAAAAAACCAAACCAGCTGCTAAAACTACAATCAAAATGAATATAATTGAAGCATTTTTCATATACATCTCCCTGAAATTTGGCAGATTATTTATGTTCAATACTAATATACATCACTAATATTTAAAAATATTATAAATCAGTAATACCTGCTTTATTTCTGGATATTTCAAACTATTGACCCAAAAAAGCCCTGTCACAATGTCCTGTTATGGCTGTAAAAAGCCATATCTTTTTTTAATCAGGATTGGCTAAGTTTGGTTGCTGGAGAACAGTTTGATATTGTTTTATTGAATAGATAGTGTAACGATTCTTTTCGTGCACCCGGAGGCCGCTCGCAGGCAGATTGCGCGTCAATTAATCGTTTCCATTCTGACATGATTTCTTTTCTGCAGCTTCCATGGTTTGAGAGATAAGTGTTGCTATTGTCATAGGTCCAACCCCACCAGGAACAGGCGTATAAGCACTGCAAACAGAGATACAATTTTCCAGGTCTATATCTCCAATATTTCCAGGGTGATATCCTGCATCCACAACAACAGCTCCCTTTTTAATCCAGTCACCTTTTATAAATTTTGGTTTCCCAACAGCACCAACTACAATGTCAGCATTTTTTATAATATCCTGAAGCCCGACTGTTCGGGAGTGGCAAACAGTAACAGTTGCGTTCCGGTTAAGCAGCATCATTGCCATAGGTTTTCCCAGTATTGGGCTTCTTCCGACCACAACTGCTTTTTTCCCCTCAATATTTATGTTATAATGATCCAATAACTTCATGATTCCTGCTGGAGTAGCACTTCCATACGCAGACTCTCCCATAGACATTCGACCAAATCCCAAACAAGTTACACCATCGACATCTTTATCCGGAGCAATTTTATCAAAAGCTGCCCGTTCATTAATTGCTAAAGGTACCGGGTGCTGGAGAAGAATACCAGATACATCCGGATCATTATTTAACATTTCAATGCTCGCAATAAGTTCGTCTGTTGTAGTTGTTTCTGGAAGTTCGATTTTTCGGGATTCCATTCCCACCCTTGCACAAGCATTGCCTTTCATTCTGACATATGTTGCAGATGCTGGATCATTTCCAACAAGGATTGTTGCAAGTACTGGTATTTTCCCACTGGTTGCCTGCTTGATTTTCTCAACCCGGACTTTTATTTGCGATTCTACCAGCTTAGACAAAGCTTTTCCATCAAGTACTATTGCTTCAGACATAACACAAACCTCCATCTACTGTTTCGATTTGAGAACAAAATAATTCATGTATTCAAAATATTTGTATCACTAAATCATAATTGTTTTTTTCTACCAGGATTTCTAAACGGATCATTTTTTCAGTTTTTGTGCATATAAAAACAATCTGTTACGAATATTGATCTGAGTGAACAAAATTCCCAAAAAAATCGATCAAATAGACCACTCAACTTAGGTAAATACAGAACACAAAACTTATTTTCGTTTCAAATGGTGTTGAAAACAGTTTCCATGTTGTTCAAATTTGTCTTTCAAAATTAATCTACCTGGAAAATACAAAGATGTTAATTGAGTTTATTTATCAGAAAACAAACCTCTTTTTATTAAATAGCCGGCTTTTTAGTACTGGTATAGCAACAGTAATTTCGTTTGGATTAGCTATTTCTTTATTTCCCTTTTATATCAATTTTTTACGAAAATTTCAAATGAACTCGGAATTTGAATCAAAAGACAAATCTGTTCAACCAGTAATGCCTGCAGGAATACTTTTTTTATTTATAGTTATTATTACAGCTCTCATAACTGTAAGATTCAATTCTTACGTGATTTCATCTTTGATTATTTATGTTTTTTTTGGTGTTATAGGAGCAGTTGATGACATCGCTAAAGTTGTCAACAAAAGGAGAGTTACCAGAGGAGAGATTTCCAAACAACAATATCAGTACAAATCTGATGGTATTTCTGCCAGTCTTAGACTTTCTTTGTACTTAATAATTCCATTAATAATAGCAATTATTGCTTATGAGTATATACCAAATATTAATGGAACCATCAATTTGCCATTTATCAGTATTACCAAAATATTCCCATATCTTCCAGTATGGTTATTCATACCTTATATGACACTTACTATAGCAATTTTAGCTAATGGAGTAAATTTTACTGATGGATTTGATACGTTAGCAACAGTACCATCCATAACCTGCCTTATATTTGTTGGGGTCATTTCTTTTATATCCAGTAATGTTTTGTGGAGTTCATATCTGCTTATTCCATATATTGAAGGCGGGCTCCAGGAACTGCTGCCTCTTATTGGCGCAGTAACAGGCACTCTCTTGGCATATCTCTGGTATAATTCACCACCTTCTACAATTATAATGGGCGATTCCGGTTCAGTTGGCCTTGGGGGATTAATCGGAATTCTTTTTGTCTTTACAAAGGCAGGTTTTTATCTGCCGATTGTGGGCTTCATATTTCTTCTTGAGTTTATTTCTGTTTTTATTCAGATCGGTTATTTTAAAATTACCAGGAAACGATTTTTTTTAATGGCACCTATTCATCACCATTATCATATTAAAATGAAAAAAAGCGGAATATATGGAGGAGATTTCCAGATAAAATCGAAGATCATGTGGCGATTTCACATTCTTTCGGTAGTTTTGTTAGTTTTAGGACTTGTATTATTCCTTAAAATCAGATAATATTATTATCTATTATGGTTACAGATCCAAACACTAATTATACTTCACCAGCAGGAAAGGATTTTACTTTTGCTGCAGCCCGATTTGCTGGAATCAATCCATCCAGCAGAGTACTTGATATGGGGTGCGGTTATGGTGAAGGTGCATGTAATCTTGCATCAGAATTCCGCTGCAAAATCACCGCTTGCGATATCAGTAAAGAAAACCTGGACCTGGCCCGTGAAACAGCAGAAAAACGTAATGTCAGCCATCTCATTTCATTAGAACAAGCCGATTTGATAAAATCTGATTACTCCAAAAATCCTTATGATTTAATAATTGCTGAGGGAGGAGTCCTTTCTTTCATTTCCAGACGAAAAGGATTATCTATGGCCAGTTCCTGGCTTGTTCCAAGAGGATGGCTTGCTTTTTCTGATCTTATTATGCTGTCTGATAATGTTCCCGATGAAATCAGAGCAATTTTTGAAGACGAAACTTACCATTATGAAACAGAATCTTCGTATAGAAATCTTATATCTGAACTGGGTATGGAGATACATTTCATGTGTCTTGTTCCGGTAAGCGGTTGGGATAATTATTATGCTCATATGGCCAGACGTCTTGAAGATAACAAAGGGTTTTTCTCTGATAGAAGAATTAAACTGGCATTTCACAGGGAAATTGATGTTTTTTATCGTCTGAAAGGGTTTCGTTACGTTGGTTATCTTTTTTGTGTAGCCCGAAAAAGAACATAAGACCCGAAGCTTTATAATTTTCACCTAAGAAACGATATTTCTTGTGTAAATTTTTCTTTGTGAATATCAACAATTCTTGCCTGCAATAAATAACCGTATCCGGAGTTTCCTTTAATGAACTAATTTTGTTTTTTTTTTGCAAAACAGTCGGATAGCTTCAACCACACATCATCAATCAATCACACCCATTCAGGAGTTAGTTTATCTCTCATAACCCTTGTTATACCTTTTGGGTTTTAAAAGTAATACCAGATTGATTCATATACATCAACGTTTTCTTTGTCTTTATATAATCTCAAAAGGTAATCATATATAGGTACATCTGTATATAAGTAATCATTTTCGAATGACAATCGAGAATCCCAGGGATAAAAACGGTAAACCCGTTTACCATCAGGCAGTATCATGACCAGTTCATGATCCTGTCCTGCGCGCAAATGAGATTTTCCCAATCTTGGCACATTGAAAACCGGTTCATCTGTACGAACCAGGCCAGGAAGAAGCCTGGCTTCCTCTTTTCGTTCCTGCTCAATTCTTGCAATTGGCACCCTGAAATCAATAGTTTCTTCTTTACCTTTGGTATTAAAACCATAATAGGGATCAATCCCTGATATTTTCAGATTTGCCCTTAAAAAAGATGATTCATATCTTAAACTGTTAAAATAAGTGAATACCTGCTGATTATAAATGTTCATCCCTGCTCTTTTTATTAACTTTACTGCATCAATTACCTCAGGGGTGATCTCCATGGAATGTTCAAAATGAGTTATAATAGCAATTTCCCTTTTTCCCCATTCATGATATGATTCAAGTATTGAAATTAAATTTTTTGTAAATCTACAAGGTACTGTTACCAGAGTACGTGTCCCGATTCTGATTCTTTCAATATGATCAATAGAAGCAAGCTGATCGAATAACCATTTAATTTTTTCATCACCGAGTGTAAGCGGATCTCCTCCGGTAACAAGAATTTCATGAATCTCGTTGTGATCTTTAATCCACTGTATTGCATTTTCCATTTTATTTTTGGAAAATGAAGCATGTTTGATACCTTTTATTTCCCAGTTTCTTTGACAATAAACACATATTTGTGGACAGGAATCGTAAGGTTTAAGTATGACAATCTGGGGATATCGCCTTGTAATTCCTGGAATCGGGCTGGTGCTTTTTTCATCCATAAAATCATGATCCAGACCATATTTTTTATTTTTTATGATCTTTTTGCAATAAGCTTCAGATGGTAAAACCTGTGCCCGAATTGCCCTGTCGAAAAAGGTTTTTCCTGTTTTGTTGAATAACGACAAGTAATAAGGTGTAATCTGAAAAGGTATTTTAGCTTCTTTTGCAAGTTTCAAACCTGCAATTTCATCTTCTTCAAGATATACAAGAGATAGCAGAGTTTCAATTTTTGAGATTATATGGGATAGATGCCATTGGTAATCAAACCAGTCGGATTTATCAGTAGAACCGAAATAATTTAAGATTTCTGTTCTCATTTCATCCCGTTTTTTACTGATATCCTGGTCTATGCCCCGTTTGAAACGGGAATATCCTGAACTTACTTTTTTTGAGTAATATTTAAGTCGTTTTGGCCGGGCACTTATATAAATTGTACCAAGGTGATTTTTTTCATTTTCAAACATTAAATCAAACCTGGCATTAATTCCTCTGAATAAATAAACAAATTCACTTAAAAATCCCTTGCTGATCAATTGCAATGGTTCTTTATTACCCCGAGCAAGCTCATAAAGTACAGAAAAAGCTGAAAAACTGGTGGCTTTTTCATTTTCTGACAGAAAAATTTTGCTTAAAATCCTGATACACTCTTTTGCCAGATTTCTTTCAATTATATGATAATTTGCTTCAGGATACTCTGCATCAAAATAATGTGTCTCTTTATGATTCAAATATTTGAATACTTCAATACGTGCAGATGAAAGCGATTCTGAATTTTTTAAAATCGTGTAAATAGAACTGTCTGAAGCCCACACTTTTTCAAGCAATGCATTATTTGATAATTTGAGAATTTTTGTAATAGGTTTCATACATTTTAAAATATCTATAAATTATTAGTTCAAATGCATTCAACTTTTTGTCGAACAGCACAATCCATCCGTTTTAAAACAGAAATGGTTTAACATCAACATGAAATAAATCCATTTGGCTTTATCAGGAAGTTTTCCTTATTCGCTTACCGCCAGGCGACTGCCGGGAAAGTACTTCGCCTGAAAAATGAATGGTTTCAGCCATCACCAAAAGAGATTCTTAAAAAAATCAACAATGAGAAAACGGATATCCACTATCCGCTTTCCAATTATATTGCGTCTAAAGAGTTTTTTTGCAGTAATTTCTTTTCAAATTACGTTCTGGCAAACAGAAAAGGGAACTTTTTTGTTTTTATTGGGAAATGGATCCGATAAAATACGCTGTTAAAAGTCCGTTTTAATTTGATTTATGACATAAAAACAAGATTCAGGTTTCATTTATGGCATATTTTTTTTGGTCAAAGTGCTTTAATATATTAGATACCACCATTTCAATCATTTCATTTTTGACCAGTATATATAACACATCACCAGGAAATATCTTTGTAGAACCTTGAGGTGCAATGATTTTTTCATTCCGGTTTATCATTGTGATTGTTGTCCCCTCTGGTAATCTCAAAGATGAGATCAGTATTTTCCCATCATATAGCTCCTCATCAATTTGTAATTCTATTAATTCGAGGTCGGATTTGTGCAAAGTAACAAGTTCCATAATCTGTTTAGGTTCCGGCTTTGCTTTAACAGCAAGTCTCAACCAGTCCGCAACTTTTTTAATAGAGGACCCCTGAATAACCATTGATAGTAACACTGCAAAAAAAACTATATTGAAAATTCCCCTGGAATTCTCAATTCCTGCAGCAAGCGGATATGTTGCCAAGACAATTGGAACAGCCCCTCTTAAGCCGCTCCAACTGATAAATACTTTATCTTTAAAATTAAACTTACTGAATAAAGTACAACAGAATACAGATAAAGGACGGGCAATTAAGGTCAATGTTATAAATAAAAATATCCCCTCCAGATAAACATTGCCGAATTCATGGGGAAAAACAAGCAATCCAAGCATTACAAATATGACTACATTTGCTATTGTTGATATAGCCTCCAGAAGTGTAGACAATGTTTTTTTGTATGGAATATTTGAATTCCCCATAAAATAACCGGAGAAAAAAGCTGACAACATTCCACTTGCATTTACTAAATCTGCCATTCCATATGAAAACAGTATTACAGAGATTAAAAAAACATAGAAATAACCTTTATCTAATACCTTGACATATTGAAACAAGATACCGCCCGCTTTCCCGGTAACTATTCCAACAATTATCCCTCCCGAGATTTGCCAAAAAAAAGATCCGCCAATAGCTAATGGATTAGTCGTTTGTGCAACAACAAGTTGAACAGCAAATAATGTTAAAACGATTGCCATTGGATCATTTGTAGCAGATTCTATTTCGACCATTGATGAGAGCTTTTTATCCAGGGATCTGGATCGTAAAATTGAAAAAACCGCTGCTGCATCTGTGGATGATATTATACACCCAATTAAGAAAGCATAAACAAGGTCATATTTTAAAAAGATAGACAGAGAAAGTGCTGTTATAATCGCTGTAATTATAACCCCGATTGTTGCCATAACCAGAGCTGGTTTCAAAACTGGTTTTAATTTATTTTGATCTGTACCGAAACCGCCAATAAATAGAACAAAAATCAATGCAAAATCTGCGATTTGCCGTGCCAGCAATGCATTGTCGAAATAGATTATTCCAGCTACATCACTTCCAAACAAGATTCCGGCAAACAGAGAAATAACAACCAATGGAACACGCCATTTATTTGCTAATCGTGCAACAAGAACTATGGCAAGTAAAATCAATGATGCGATTAAATACACCGATACCCCTTTGGAAAACAGGTGTTTAATTTGGTGTGCAACTAAAACGTCTTATATGAATTATTATGTTTTTATTTTACATCCGAACCTGATTTGTCTGAGTAAACTTAAATTTTTATAATATTTTAAAACTATAATTCTGGTGCGTAAATAAATACATCACGAAGTTTTCCTCAAAAGTCCGAACCGGTCCTTTTATTTTTCCATACAACCTTGAACTTGCACACTTTCTTCTATAATTGTAAAAACGATATAACTCTAACGGGTCCTCGGTTTTGCTGCTTAAAAAGATAGAATCTTTACCAAGAACGTTTTTTACTTCTTCACAGTTTATATTCTGTTTTTCATTTTTTAACAGATAGTTTTTTACAAAATTTAATTCTTCATGCGGCAATCCAAACAAGAATTCCTCGAGCGCAGATGTCTCATCCGATACAGAAGTTGCGTAAGTTATATAGTCTTTGCATAAATTGTCAACATTCTGAAATAAAGATATATACTCATGTGTTCCCAGTAATGTACCAAATACCGGAACAGAACGCTTTCTTGTTAACCACATTTTTCCAAGTTCCGGAATAAATGTAACTTTGTCAGAAAAAATCCATTCTTCCCATATATTTGCCAATGCTTTTGTTACTTTTTTTAAAACAATTGTATTTGATAAGTTATTCAGTAATTGCAACAATACTTCTTCTGTTAAAATAGAGAGCAAATAGTTTATTATAAACTCAAAAACCTGATTTTTGACCTCCGGATTTTCATTTTCCCGGCAGGTTAAATGGTAAACCATATACATAATGTTTATTTTCCCCACAATCAGACACTTCCCGAGAAGTGCCTTTGTAGGAAGTACAAACATATCTTCATTGGAGTATTTTCTGCCCAGTTCAGTAACCAGTGTTTCTACATTTCTTTCCTGGCCGGCAATCTTGCTGCTTTCGATTATTCCGGGATATAAAAAAAATGCACCAGCTTGACAATTTAAGGCAGTAAGATTTTTATTCAGAAGATGGTAATCATCAAACCTGCCTTCAATAACCAGTTTTTCCAGAACTTTATTGAAAAGCTTTTTTTCACAATCAGACCATATACTTTTGTTTTTCATAATCCCCGATCTTGAAAATTTAAGCTACACCATATTTGACTACAGATAAACAACGCAAATTGCCCTGCTTCTGTTTTCGGGGAAAGATATGCAGAAAGCATGCCAACTTCAGTTATCTTGTATTTTATTTTTATCTGCTCAATCCTAAAATAGAAGTCAGGAGCATTTTGGTGCCATACAGGATCATACTACTGAAAGACAGATTCACAAATTGTGTTAAATGCTCCTGGTAACAGATTATTATGCAATTAATTATGGTACGGATTACTTTCTTGTTTTAATTAGAAGCCATCAAAACATCAACATGTTTTGATAATAATCCTATGATTATCAATTTAAATTGATTTTTCATTCTTGCAGTTTATTTCCGTTGTTTTAACTGTTAGTTAGTTTCTGTTCAAAATGACTAAATGATAAAAAAAGGGAATTTCCTAATGTATTTTATAATAAACAAAAACAAAAACAAAAAACAAAAGGAATTCCCTATGAGAAAAATAATTGATTTCCAACCCTGTTTCTTCTTTAATTTGCATAAAAGTTCA
>JAAYEB010000132.1 GCA_012728995.1 Fibrobacter sp.
AAAATTCCTGCGGAGGTTTTCCGGTTTGATATACCAGATGAAGTGCAGGTTCATGATGACCGGCAATAAAAAATGTTTATCCCTTTTTGTAGCAGGGTTAGTTCTCTCTTTTTTCAGCATTGTTGAAGCTCAGCCATGCAAACAGGAAAAAGGGATAACTTCAAATTATATTGCTCAACTTTCCGGCTATGGTGACACCTTGTGTATGCTGACAGTTGACCCTAACAGATTCGCATTGAATTCAATAATGAGAAACAGTTCCTTAGATTCTCATACTGTTACAATGGAAACTAACTGGTCCGCTTATTACCCTGGCAATGATGAATACATTATCAATATGACTTCAGGAGGTGGTTGGCTTGTTTCCTGTGTAGATTCGGGCAACTGGCTTGACTCAAGCTACTTTATAAATGTAAAGATTACAGATCCATGTAACAAGCCTCAGAAAAAGCGTTTCAACTGGCCGGAAGACATATCTTCAGAGGACAATTTACTAAATCTGAGCACAACTGATGCTGTTTACTTGAATGGGTCTTTTTATTTCGCATGCATGGATGGCGGAGTGGCGGAGTGGAATCCTGAAGTTGACAATATTACAATATTTACTCCCGGGTTATCAGGCAATGCAATTGAAAATATAACTTTGGCCAACAAGCCGGATTCTTTAACAAGAGTTACCGGGGTTAATGCAACAGAAAACAGCCTTATTGTTACTACTCCTTCGAGGATCTGGGTTTTAAATACTGTTGATTCTTCATGGGACAGCAGTATCCAATCAGAATTTTCTGATTCTGATTTGAGTTTCGAAAAATTTGAATCTGTTTTTGTAAAAAACGATAGTTTACCTGTTTTATATGCAGTAATTAAAGTAAGAGATCAGAAGAGAGAGAAATGGCAATTTTTCAAGTATGATGACCAGAACCGATTTTGGAGAGTACTACTTGATGAAGATAATGTTCCGAAAGCAGTTTCCTTTGGGCCAAATGAATACATTTACATGCTTACAGGAGATAATACGGTTCAGGTTTATCGGGATACAACAGGCGACACATTAATTAATCAAAATTTGAAAACTGTCAAGAGATATTCTTCAGAGCTTCAAGCGAGGATGATTAAAAAGTATGACATTGATATTCCCGATCTTTTTGAAGATATATTGTTTGTTCAAACTGGTGATGAATACGGGTATTTATGGATTGCTACTTCAGAGGGTCTTTTCTTTTCGGAGCAGGAAATCCCTGGAATCAGCACAGGTGCATTTAATCTTATCAAGCGGGCACCAAAATTACAGCCAGGATTAAAAAAAACTTACGCACGTCCGGGAATACTCACTGCCGGAGGCTTCGACGAAAAAGAGAGCCGGTCAGTTTTTATATACAACCTCTCGGAAAATGCCAAAGTTACGATAAAGATTTACGATTACAATATGGATCTGGTAAAAACTGTCATACAAGGTAAAAATCGTAAAGCTGGTAATGATGGCGGTCCATTTGGGCGAAGCACACTGGAGCGTGAAGATTTCTGGGATGGAAGAAATTCTTCAGGAAAAAAAGTCGCTCCCGGAGTTTATTATTATAAAATAACTACAGATACCGGAGAACGGGCTTTTGGTAAGATTGTTGTGGCAAAATAAAATTAAGTCCGGCCTGTTTACAGGACTATGCTTTTTATTAACGAATGCGGTTTCTGAAGCGTCAGTAATCGGAGGTACTTCGGGGGCTTACCTACGTGCACCTGCCGGCGCAGCAGCTCTTGCCCAAGGTGGAGCCAATACTGCATATCCTGACTATATGACTCCATGGTGGAATCCGGCAATTATGGCAATGTCAAAAACCAAAAAAGCCTCTGTCGGTATTGGCCTGCGTTCTCTTGGCAGAACAGATGCATTCGCTTCATATGAATTCCGCGTTCCACCCCGTGTTGGAGCCGGTGTTGCATTTCTTTACAGGGGTGATCCATTCCTGAATGATCTTTATGACAGTAATGAAGAACCCATCGACAATGCTTCATATACAACATTAACAACAAAAATTGGTATCAGTTACTATATTAACCGCAAATTCAGTGCGGGTATAAACGTCGGGATTTTTTATCAGCGACTTCCCACTGCTTCCGATGAAAATGGGAATGTCACATACTCTTCAACAAAGGGCGGCATAGGTTCATTTGATTTTGCGCTAGCTTATAAACATTCAGAAAAATTGAATCTGGCAGTAGTTATAAGGAATGTTGGTGCATACATGGACTGGGAAATCAGAACAAACAATGATTACCTCAGTTCTGTTGTTGAAGATCGCCCATTGCCCTCAATTACATTAGGCAGCAGATACAAAGGAACTTTACGCGACAAGCCGCTTATATGGAATGTTGACCTTAAAGGTTATTTTTTTGATGGAAAATGGAACCGCCTCTACCGCCCTGAAGCAAATCTTAGTGCCGGGTGGGAGTGGCAGTACTGGGATAAATTTTATATTAGGGCAGGAATTGGCGATTTTCTGATAAATGGAAAATTGATAAGTAAATCTGAAAAATACCTGAGTGTTTTTCCGTTCAGAATTACATCAGGTTTTTCTTTTGACCTGTCGCGTTCCAGACAGGATTTGAAATTGAATTATGGTATTGCAACAGATAAAGCGTGGGCTGGTATTGATCAACAAATTGATTTAAGCATATCATTCTAAACAAATGATTGTACCTGGATTCGAGATTTCTGCTAAAAAAAGAAAGTAATAAAAAAAATTTTTTAATGACCTGTTTAGATTTTGGTTTCTAACGAAAAATCCAAATTTAAAGGATTAAAAAAACAGATTTATTTTATGCGGATGATCATATAATCTGATATTATTGAAAGTTAAGTCTAAATATACGGAGAAAATTGATGCGAAAAAAAATTATGCCGGCTTTCGGGCTTTTTTGTTTTATACTCCTGACAACCATTTACGGACAGTCTGCATGGTACGGTTTTGTTGAAGAACCTGTTGATCCCAGAGCAACAGGTGTGGGAAGTGCCGGTACAGCATTGGGAGCAGGAGGTTTTAGCTTCTATAATCCAGCGGGTATCTCCCTTAGAATGGAACCTTATGTTTCTATTGATTTCGGAAAAATGTCGGATGACCTCAGGCGTGGATTTATCGAAACCGGATGGGTTTTCCCAAGATGGTTTTTTGGTGTTTCTTTTCAAAGTCAGTCGATAGATTTTCAATACGCTTCTGAACAGGGAATAACCGAAGGTGCATTCGGTTCTGAACAAGCTTCAATGGGGTCTTTCAGTATCGGTCTGCGCAGGAATCGTTTCGCAGTTGCAATAGCTGCAAACGGTATTCAACATCGTATTGCAGAAAAAACTTCTTACGGATTAACAGCCAGTGGAGGAGCTGTATTTGAACTGATATATGGTAAATTGAATGCAGGAGCTGCTTTTATTCATGTTGCCGGACGTAACACCGGGTTTCTCGAAAATGATAATTCTCTTTTCAACAACGAATTACCACAAAGTATTCGTGGTGGTATAGCGTGGCATGATACTCTGAA
>JAAYEB010000009.1 GCA_012728995.1 Fibrobacter sp.
GTTAAAAAGTAAACGCCACTAGATAGGGCGGGTATTTTTTCTGGGATTTTTATGATTTCATTTTGAGTGCCTTTTAAAGCTTTCTTAGAAATCAGTTTGGCAATTCTACGCCCGGACAGTGAAACAAGTTCGCAATTAATTATTGATGCCTTGGAAAGGTTAAAATGAATCTTGATCTGGTTATTGTTCATTTTTAAAGAAGGTGCCGAAAATGTATTTCGTTTGTTTCTTGTCAAAATGCTTGTGGTATCATTGATAGTGGCGTAGAATTGAAGTTCACCTGAGGAGTTCAATATATTAATTCTGGTTTTATCAGAGTTGGTTTCATAAGAAATCTTGTTAATCACAGATCCTTTTTGTTTTACTTCAAAGTTATTTGAAGAATTTTCGCTGTAGCTGATTTGTCCGCCCAGCATATCCAGATTAAACTGATCTAAAACAGAGAGATTTGTTGAAGAACCATCTTTATTATAATTGGAAGTTAAAACGGTATCCCCATTAAAGTTAATCGAATACTCTTTATTACCATCGATTAAAACTTCACGAATAAATGTGCTGTCACTCATGTAAATAGAACGTGAAATATTATTTCCGCTGTTATCATATTTAAAATTAATAAACATGAGATGATTGTTTGCAGAGTCAAAAATATCCACTTTTTCGATTGGATTAACAAAAACCGTAAAAGGTAATAAAAGGACTAATAAAAGCGCATAACTGCTTTTAAAAAGATATTTCATATATGTCTATCCTTGGCTTGTGGGTAGTACGATAATAAACTCAACCTATAATATAAGAAAAAATCGATTAATTTCAATAATAATTTCCAAATATATTGAACTATTTTATTATAAATATGAACTAAAGAAGGGGAGGGTATTCTGTCTTATCCGAAATAATACCAACGCCTTCCATTTCAACCAGCCACCCCGGTCTGCAAACAGGACCTTCAACAGTAATCAAGGAAACATTATCCGGTATTCTTTTGTTCAATATATCAGTTAGTAAAGAATAATGCTTCGGGTTACGGAGATAAAGAATAAGGTACATCATGTCAGAAAGTTTTGCACCATGGGGTTCAAGAAGTGCTTCCACATTATCGATAGTTCTGTCAAGTTGTTTCCTGACATCGCTTTCGTAAAGAATGTTGCCATTTTTATCGATACTTGCAGTACCGGAAATATAAAAATGAGACCTGTCACCGAAACGGATTCGTGTTCCACGATCGAATGTAACCCCATACACACTTGTGCATGAAAGATTATCAAGAGCTTCCATTTTTATAATCTGTTCTTCTTTTATGTTCCCTATATTAAGAGCATCCATAGAAACAAGACGATGTGGATCAAAGGATTTACCCTCAATTCCTGTTGATGCGATATATCTTGTTTGAGGTGTTAGCCCAATTTTGTCAAACAATTCCCTTCGTTCCTTAACCATACCAGCATAGTTGTTATCTATATCTCTTACATAGATCCATGTACGGATAGTATTATGTCTGAGATCCATTTTATGCCACTGAAGACATTTTGTGTAATCTGAAAAAATATTTCGGGTTTGAGATGCAGAATCGGATGATGAATTATCAGTAAAATTTGTACACCAAAGAATAGAATAGTTTTTTCCAGCAGTACATACTTTCTGAGAGTTGTAATCTTTTTGATTCGTAAAAAGATTCTGACGGAATGAACCTATTTCAGATTTTATGTGGTAAACTAACATTCCTAACGGACCTCCACCAAGAGGACCTTGTTGAATGAAAGAGACTGCACCGGGTGATACTTTCTGGAACAGATCAGAATTAATCAGGAAATTGAAATCATTTGTAATATCACTGAAATAGAATCTTGTAAATTGTAAAGTAGATTCATCAAGACCATTTTCGAGAAGAGTTGCAGCATACAGGTCGGTTAATTCACTGATTGCATCCTCAAAAGAGAGACCTTCACTGGATACCAATGTGAAATAACATTCCTGAACTCCGGATGGTGTTGAGAATGTTGTTAGTTTCATTCCCTTTGTTGTGTCAAAAACTGTGTGCATTAATCACCTCCGTGTTTGCTGGCTACAAAATTTAAAATGAACAGGTTACAAAAATATTCCACTCCGGTTTTTGAAAACCGAAGTGGAAAAAAATAATTATTATCGTTTTTTTTAACGTACAACTGAAATCAATCTTTCTCTGGTTGAATGATTGTCAGAAATTTTAGCAATATAAATTCCCCTGCTCAATGAAGAAGGCAAAGGTATATACATTGACCGTTTTGCATTTGTATTTTCAGCAAAGATATTGGATTTATTTAACTGCCTCCCACAAAGGTCAAGAAGTGTAAATTCAATATCTCCTGTTGCTGTAACGAAAAGGATTCTTTCATTTGCCAGGAATTTGATATTGGAAATATGTTTGTTTGTGTTTATTGATTTGATATCATCAGAGTTAAAATAACTGATTGAAGTTGGATTGTATAAATCTTGTAAATATTGACCATCAGCTACAAACTCTTCTATGTTAGTTTTTTCAATTTTCTCGTGGTTGATGCGATTTTCCAGAGCTTTCATAAAAGCAGTAGAATCTGAAGATTTCATAAAGTCTGTATAGTATCCTGCATGTGGAATACATAGATCAATCCAGCAGGCAATGATCTCTTTTTCGGATTGTGAAAGGGTTGCTCCTTTATGACCACCTTCAATTTTCTGCATCAATTTGCTGTTTTTTGAACTTTCACTAAAATATGCACGTTTAGGAGGGGCGGGATCATAAAGGTTAATCCATTTGACATATGCTCCTTCGTCCTCAGTAAGTGATATATAGGAGCGGGTCCAATATTTTTTAGAAGGACGATTAAGTGCATGTTTATTTTGATTGAGATCCTCACACCATATAAGATCACCACGAAGATCAGGTTTTTGTGTACCATCATGACATTCTATACAATGTTCATCCCAGATCGGCTGAACAAATTTGCGGTAATTGAAACCTTCATTTTCAATGCCATTAAATGGTGTCAATGGCTTAGGCCCTGTTTGACCTGCAATAGACTGGCCTTTTGGTGGAAAGCTTTCATTTTTGTCTTCATGGCATCCATAACAACTGAAAGTTTCACCTGGCATGAGAGTCGACCAGCTTCTCATGGTCTGAACGCAATAACCATTTTCATCAAGTAACTGAAAGTAAACCGGTTCAAGGGCAGGAACTTCAAAAGATGCTGAACCGTCCTCATAAACAGGGGCTTCACCTAAAACCCGTTTAGCTTCCCATGATCCGGTCCATCGCGAAACAGGTGTCATTTGGTATCCGTCGTAATCGCTTCCAGTATATCCGACCTGATGGTTTATTCTGTAATCAAGTGCGACAACACGAATTTTCTTGACAGTTCCTTGAGGAACCTGCTTGCCACCGCTTTGTACCATACCAGTACCATAATGAACGTCTTCAACCGTAAACACGCCGGTTTTTTTAGTCCAGTCTGCACCTACTCTGGGCATTGGGGGTTTTTCTCTTTCTTTTAGAAGCACAGGCTGGCTTACAGACTGATCATCCCACGCAATAAGTTCCCGTTCGCCATCAACATTCATAAAATAGAGTTTAAAAAGTTTTGTTGATGAACTAGGTCTCCAGGAGATCAGGAAATTTTCTTCATCAAGGGGCCAGGGATTTTGAAATGTAAACTCAACACCACCATCGGTACCAAGGAAAAAAGTGTTTTTAGGCTCTCTTTTTGGAGCTACAAGCTGAACAGAACTTGAACTGTTCCGGCCCAGATAGGGATCTATTACAACAAGTTCACCATTGTAGGTTGCGTGATGCCCACTAATGACAGCCATAATTTTACTGCTACCAGGAATTTGACGTCCATGAATGATAGTCATGGGCCATGTTAACTGATTTCCAAAATATTCAGTTTGATTGGTACCATCGGGATTCATGGTAAACAGTCCCATAGCATTCATCAAGGTACGGTCATTATATTCCCATCTGGTGTACATTACCTTTCCGTTATCCATTAGAACCGGATAAAATGTATGTACCTGATCGTAACACACTCTTCGGAGATATTTTCCACTTTCGTGACACATATAAAGATTGCTGGTTTGGTTGTATGCACAGTCTACCATGCCAAAGCATCTTGATGAATTGAACATTATATCACCATTCTGCAGATAGCACGGCTCATAATCAGATACTTTGAGTCCTGATGGGTTATGTGTAATTTGCCGTTGTTTTGAGGGATCATCTAATTCAAGTTCAAAAAGTTTAAAACCTTCAGGCATGGCGAAACCGCCTCTTGAAGAGCCAGAACCTTTGCACCAGGCAAAAAGAAGTTTTTTACCATCAAATGATACACAAGGATCTTTTAAAACACCACTTGGATCTTCAAGAATGTACGAATGTTTTGAATAATAGTCCTTAAATTCCAGTAAACAGAGGGCGGATTGGTTTTCCCATTCAGTAGCTACGGACATCGGCCAAAGTCCTTCTGTAAATCCTACCAATGGACCACCCATGTTATGGTGTTTTGCAAAAATGATTTTCTGAATATCTTCGGCATAAGGTTTCATTCTGTACACACGCCGCCAATGACAGGCACTCTCGAAGGAACCGTCACATTTTTCTGCGTATTCTGCAGGAAGAGACGCTTTAATTTGTTCAGCAGTCCCACCCTGAGCTTTCCAGTCATCGACTATCTCTTTTGGAATGGAACCAGGCATCTTTTCATCAATTATACTGGAAAAACTAGTTTTTACAGATAATGAAACAAAAGCTACGACTAACAGCCAAATTTTAAGCTGCTTGTTCACACATTTTAGAACAGCTAAATTTGATGAACACATGGTCTCCTCCTTCTGGGGTAATGTTTCAGATTTTTCTGGATCTATTCCCATTGTAAGAACAATAACCTGAAATTGGTGAAAAACAACTTTGATGCTCAGACATCTCAACCGTATAAGTTATTTGGATTTTACCCATATGTTCAATAAAAATTAAAAGAATTTGTCAAAATGTGGAACTTATGAACTACATGAAAAAGACAATCACTAATCTTCATTATACCCTATTATACCGTTTAAATAATAATTTTAAATTAATTGATATTAGATTCTTTAATTGATATCATTAGTATAAAAGTTATAAATGATTACAAATGAATCATTTTTTAATATACCTCAAATATAAAGAATAAATAGAAAAAATTGTCAGGTTTAGTAAGATTTATGTTGAAAATGTTGAACTATGGTTCTACATGGAACCATGTATTTGGAGTTTTGGTGGACTTCAAATTTGAAAAAAATGAAAATCGGTTCAACTATGCGGAAAACGACTAAGATTTGATTATCAACGTGACTTCATCTGGTTCGTTTCGCCAGTATCAGCATGATTATCTGCTGTGGCCTTAATGATTTAAACTTTATTGAAATTTCAATGTACCAAAACGCATTTTTATATAATGCCTCCGATAATTAATGTTTCTAAATTAAACAAATCGTTTTCCAAATATTCAATTCTGGATAATATTTCGATTCAAATTGAACCTGGTACTGTATATGGTCTTGTAGGACTTAATGGGGCTGGAAAAACCACACTGTTGCGTTTGTTGACAGGATTATTAAAACCGGATAATGGAACTGTTTCGGTTTTAAACTGTAATCCATGGGAACATAAAAGAGAATACTATCAGAAAATTGGAGTAGTACTTGAAAATGACGGTTTCTGGGGCAACTTAAGTGTTAAGGATAATCTTGCAATTTATGCTTCTGCCAAAGGGTTGAATAGTTCTGAAGTTGAAAAATATATTGATGAGTACTGGAAAAATTCTGAAATCCATAGCAATACCAGGAAAGTAAAAACTCTCTCCAGAGGCCAGAGAATGCAATGTGGCTTGTGCAGAGCTTTTATGGGATGGCCTGAAGTTTATTTTCTGGATGAACCGGCATTGGCTCTTGATATGACAGCCTATGAGCACATGTGTTCAATAATAAGGCATGCTCAAAAAAGAGGAGCTGCAATGATTATAAGTTCACATCAACTTGATACAATAGATAAACTCTGTGACAGAGTGGGCATTTTACAGGATAAACGAATTCAGGAATTGGAAAAAGAGAAACCGGATTCGGTTTCAGGTTGGCAGATTGTTACAGAGAACCTTGAGCAATATGGAAAAATAATTAAAGATGCCGGTGGTGAAGAGATCGTGTATGATAACGGATATTATTTCAAAATCGACACTCCAAAAACAATCCCTTTGATTATAAAAAATCTTGTTGCTGTCGATTGTAAAATTTATGAAGTAAAACGGTTGCAGGACGGATTCAGTAACACAATCAGGAACTATTATAACAGCAAAAAAGAGGGTTTTAATGATAGATATTAACGGGGTCAGGACTGTTTTAATTAAAGAATGGAAATGTTTTGTGGGGTCTGACCGCTCTGTATTTATACTATATATGATTCTTGTAGTATCATGGAGTTTTCTTATTGCGAATAGTAATACACAGATAAATACCGGGTCGTTATGGCTGGTTTTTTTTTCAGTAATTGTAGCTGCCAATTTTTCAAATACGGTTTTCATATCAGAACGGGTTACAGGAACACTGGAAATTTTTATGACATCAGGAATCACCAGAGACAGCATTTTATTTGGAAAAATGGTATTTGTATTCCTGATGAGTTCCTTTATGGGTTTATTATGCATTATGTTTGGAATAACATGGCAGACCATATTTCCGGAATTCGGGACTACATCAATTGGGGTTTATGAAATAATTGTATATTTATCCTCAACGGTTTTGAATATTGGAAGCAGTGCTTTTCTTTCTGTTAAAATGGCTAATCCCCGGCTGCTTCATTTTGCAAATATTCTAATTACTGCAGGAGTCGTAATAGTTTATATAGCAGTTTCCGGGTTTCTTTACCTGCCACACTATCTGTTACCTGCTGTTTTGATATGCGGTGGAATTGTTATGAGTATATTTGCAAGAAGAGAATTTAACAGTGAAAAGATTCTCCAGCCGGTAATTTTTTAACGGCTGGATTGTAATCACTATTCAGGCGAAACGATTATAAAAATTTCAGAATATTTGTCCGGTTTGATCAGTTTGGTTGTGTTTTTACTGTGATTTGATAAAAAAAACGACTATACCTATATTGAAGAGGGTACAAAGATAAAGATGGTGAATTCGGTTTCAGATCTTAACAGTTTATAAAAAGGAGTATGTGTGAATATTGAATGTAAATTAAATGAGAATCGGAAAAAATGTACATGTCCAGAAGCTACCTGCAAACGTTATGGAGCCTGTTGCGAATGTGTTGCTTATCATCGTGAAAACGGAAATCTCCCTCATTGTCTCAAAAAGAACAAATAGTAATATGAACCATACTCGTTTACGATTGATATTTATAACATGGAAAGTAAAGGTTCAAAATAGTAAAATTTTCTGCAGAAAGTTCACCTTGAATTGACTTGCAAGAACAAGTGTCATTGAATCTTATTTATTCTGTAATATATCCTGAAAACTTTATCAATGCAAGAGCTCAGGAAATGCTGACATTGTGGATTGCAGAATCTATTAGTTCTTCTGCCAGATCCAGGTCCTGATGGCATCTGTGGACCCACGCTTCTCCCCAGAAAACATTGCAGCTTGTTTCTGAGCGCAAAATTCGCCAGTAGGCTTCTTCGAGGTCATTTTTATCAATTTTATTATTTGAATCTGACAATTGATGAAATTTATCACTCACTTTTTTTATCCGATCAAGAGTATTTTTCTGTCCCTGTGAACCGGTCCACTGAATAAATCCTTCACCATGATGCCATCCGGTATTCCATGCTCCGGTTTTAACATTCACGTATCCATGTGCTCCGTGGGTATCCAGATAATTATCTATAAATACTGGTTTAATATTACATAATCCAGCTCTTGCTTTATTCATGAATTCTTTGTAGAAGTACTGCCAGAAATTACTTTTTTCGTTTGTATTTCTGAACCACCCTCCATTTTCACCATCAGTACAAGTCGTTACAAGTGGTACAAAATTGCAGAATTTTGTACGTTGATTTACTTCATAGGAAAACCATCCCCAGTCCATCCCGGCTTCCTGAGCATCAGAAAGTTCTCTGTCACGTACGATTACTATGATTTCATCACTGCCATATTTCGCGAAATGTGGTTGATAATGGATCTCTTCCCAACTCATTTTTTCGAGGGGTTCTATATATTTGCTGTCTACAAGTACATATCTGTAACCCAAACTTTTTAACAGAGGAATCATTTCCATACAGAATCCCATTTCAGGTGGCCAGAAACCTGAAAAAGAGGTACGCCAGAAAACGTGTTTTCCAATTCCGAGCCATCTGGTACACTGTTCTTTCCAGTCATTTTCCGGGGTAAGAGGGAAAACAGGATGATAATAACCAGTACCGAGTATATGGAAAAGATTTGTGTTTTGCAGGAACCATAAAAGATCACCAACTTTTGTAATTCCATAAACCTTTTCCTGAAAATCAGGATTGATCAAAGTTTCAAGAAGTGTTCCGGATAAAGAGAGATGAACCCTTGCGATATCCTCATAACCCCACAAGGAACGTGGAATACGGTCCATTGCCCATAGAATTTCTTTTGCTTCCCACTGCTGGTTTTCTAAAAGATATTCAAGATTTCCAGAAGGTTGATGAAGATTTAATACCAGTGCATGATTAATAAGTGTACTCATGTTTTGTGCTCCTGATATGTTGTGTTAAAATCAGCATAATAATTAACCTGAATAACAACTATTTTTTTATACTAATGGTGATAGCACCCCTTTATTGCTCAAAAGACGCTTCCGGTCGTTAAACATTTGATTTTTACAGGACGCTACAGAGATTTACGATTATTTTAAAGAAATAAGGAGAATAGGTATAATATACTAAATTGCAGGATCTTTTTTACAGATTTGCTCAAATTTAATGAACAACTAGCAATTGTCCGTTATGGTCGGTGTCAGAACCCCCTTTTTCTTCTTTGGGCCGGATCTGATAATCAGAAGTAGAAACTGTTACAGCATTCAACTCAAATGCTGGGGAATTAAAACGGGTTCAAGGCAGTTACAGGAGATATAAAGGTGATCATTGATAAAAAATTAATTGCGTTTTTAAATGTCGTTATTTTCATGCGTATGGCAAATTGTGAATTGGGAATTCCTGAAAGGATTACAGTGTGGAAACCGGGAATACCAGGAAGCGTACCTGCCATATCTGAACCGGTTAAAAATGTGTTGAATTATGGTGCCGACAACAAGGGAGTATCGGATTGTAAAAATGCCGTTATTGCTGCAATAAATTCTGTTCCGGATGAGGGTGGTGTTGTTTACTTTCCTGAAGGAACATATTTATTAACTGGTAAAATTGAAACAGGGAAGAGTAAAGTTGTTTTTCGAGGTGACGGCTATAATAAAACCAAAATTCTATGCAATCATGAAGATCTGTGTTTTGAAATCATTACTTATAAAAGAGGAGAATGGCAGAATCTTATTAGCGGATATGACAAAGGCTCATTTTCAGTAGTAGTAGAGGATGGAAGTAAATTTCATGCCGGAGAGTTTGCAGAGGTTCAACAGAACAACGATTCTGCTCTCATGTATACAGATCCGGAATGGGTAACAGACTGGGCCCAAAATGCAGTCGGACAATTATTTGAAATCGTAAATATTGATAAGGATACTGTCTATTTTCAAAACCGGATTCACCATGGATTCAGAAAAGATTTGTTGCCTGTCATTCGGCCACAGAAATTTGTAACCGAAGTAGGTTTTGAAAAGTTCTACATTGAAAGATTGAAAAGTGGAAACAGTACATTTCAGTTCAAGAATGCTGCTTATTGCTGGATAAAAGAAATAGAAAGTAAAAATACATATAAAGCTCATGTAAACAATTCTACCACTCTGGGGTGTGAATATCGTGACAGTTATTTTCACAATTCATTTTCATATGGTGGAGGCGGGTGTGGATATGGAGTAGAATTTGGATTTCATGCAACAGATGGACTATGCGAGAATAACATTTTTGATTCTTTACGACATTCGATGATGGTACATTTAGGAGCCACAGGTTGCGTTTTTGGTTACAATTATTCAATTAACCCAGTTCAGGGCGAGAACAAGGAGAATCTTAATGATGTATGGAATCCGCCCGATATTTCACTTCATGGTCATTATGCACAGATGAATCTTTTTGAAGGGAATATTGTTCAGGAGGTTGGAATAAGTGATTATTGGGGTCCTATGGGGCCGGGTAACACTTTTTTAAGAAATCTCATTGAAGGGGAGGGGGTGTTTTTAAATGACCATAGTGATTATCAAAACCTGATTGGAAATACATATTATTTCTGGGGTGATGACAGTACATCGATTGGCACACTAAGGCATGGAGAAAAAGTTAAGAATGAGTTAATTTGGGATAGCAGCTTGATACATCAGATACCAGAGACATTTTATTTGGATTCAGTTCCATCTTTTTATGCCAATCTGAATTGGCCTTCAACAGGATCTTCTATTGCTGTAAATGTTATTCCGGCACAGATCAGGTGGAATAACAGTAAGGTTATTACAAATCTTTCAGGAAGGGAAACTGAATTGATTTCTAAAAAGAATCGTTCTGTTATTTACAATTTAAATTTCGATTCAGGCAGAATTCGATTGTTTTTACAAAAAGAAACAGAAACAATTAATCTTCTGGATATACGCGGGAGAATTATTAAGAAATGGTTCATTCCTGTTAAAGAAGCTTCAAAATATGAACTTTTTTTCAATCGCAATGTTTGTCGGGGAATTTATCTTTTACAGATCAAACATAAGCATGGAATGATCCATCACAGGATTTTGTTTCCTTGATATATGCAGAATATAAATGACTGATTATGAATTAATTACAAACCATTTCTTTAATAATAAAACAGACCAGTTCAATATTTGTGTATATCGTTGAAAACCATATCTCCCGTTTGAAAAAATTATCCAACTGGTAATTATACCATTGCTGATCTTGCTTCCGGTTCTCTCGGATGTTATCTTCATTTTGTCCTGTTATTTGATTCTTTATATAAACCTGTTGTCGATTTTGGTTAAGAGTGTGGGGGATTATGAATCAAACTATATGTAAACAGTTTTTTTTCTTTATTTTGCTGTTGATTCAAATCTGTTTTTTAAAGGAAATAATGACGGAAATATCTGTGGAAGATTATGATTACAGCCACAGAAAACGTGATTGTGAAATAAAGCTTGTTACCTCTAATGGACAGCCGGTTCCTGAGGTTTTGATCGGTATTGCACAAATACGTAGCGATTTTGCATTCGGAGGAACGGTAAGTGCAGAGGCATTCGATACCCTTGGTGATTCATACGGAGAAAGGTTTTTGGATTATTTCGATGTTGGTACTCCTGAAAATGAGATGAAGTGGAATTATGTAATGAAATGTTCTGAAAAGTGTGATCCGGATTTTTCAAAAGCAGATTTTCTTGTTGACTGGCTTTTTAAAAATAACATAGCTGTCCGTGGTCACAATCTTTTCTGTAATGAAAGTGAGGATCTGATTCCTGAATGGACCCGTAATCTTGAAAACGCTGCATTCAAACAGGCTATGCTGGAGCATATCAGTTCTGCTATGGAGCATTATAAAGGAATGGTGGTTCAGTGGGATCTTATCAGCGGCATTTGCCACGGGACAGACGGTTCATTTTCAACAAGTAGCATGCTTGAAAACAAAAGCGGTGACCAGGATATTTTCAACTGGATATTGGACGAAGCTCGCAAAATAGACACTGTTGCCGATTTGGTCATCAGCGCCCATAATTTGATAACCTCCAATGATATGACCATTATTGACCAATATATAAACAAGGTTAAGCCATTAAGCAGCAAGTTTCAAATCATAGGTACTGAGAGTCATTTCGGTGAGAGTATGGATAAAGATTCCTATGAACCAAAAATAAACTATCTTGCAGAGCAACTCGAAAAACCTGTATTGTTGACTGATGTTGATTTCAGTTTTGATATCAATCAGGCACCGGATAAAGTAGAGGAGTTGATGCGTACCTGTTTTGCTAATCCCAATGTTGGAGGTCTCATTATGGGAAGCTGGTATCAACATTCTATGACACGTAGTGATGTTACCAGTTATTTTGTTGATTCCATGAACAACGAAACCCCTGCTGGTCAGCGTTGGCGTGAAGTTCGGGCAGAGTGGAAAACTGAAGCGAGTGGTTATACCGATGAATCCGGTAAGTTCAGTTTCAATGGTTTTCAGGGTAAATACATGATAATTGTCAGTTGTTTTCTCGACTCTTTTTATCTTGAACCTGGTGAGGGAGTTAAAACAATAGAAGTGGGATATTTTCCAAATTTTACTGTAGATTACAAATCGTCCAGTATTAAAACAATCGAAATCATGGTCAATGGAATAATAGTACCAGTCAAGCTGCCTTCACGTTACAATAGACAATTGTTTCTGACTACCTATTCACTGTCAGGAAAACAGTTGTCCCGTTCTCCGGTGAACATAAAAAACAGAAAGTACCAGATTACACCTTCTATCCCATACTGCCGCATAATGAGGATTGAGACAGCCGATCGGTTGCCGCTTTATACAGGTAAAATTATGGCAGCTCATTGATTGCAGCAGGTCTGGCATTAATTGTAATGAGTAATTGAGTTTGACAATATTATTTTCCGAAATGGATAGCAGAGAATTGAGTTACTATAATATTATCGATTCAATTCCAAACAGCCAAATCCACGCGATTCACCAATTGTTCATTAATTGAATTACATAATTGTTGCATACTAATAATAATTAATGACTTAAAAGATAGTGACTTCGGAAAAACTTTTGTCACTTACTATAATGTATGTCAACACGCGGTTTCATACATGCTAAAACTTGCTATAACAATTGGATTGAAGTGAAAATGCAAAATACTGATGATAGTTTTCTCTTTATGCTGGTTAGTATTTGATGGAGTTAGTTACGTTTTTTCTGTACAGATAGAGTTCTACAATTCCATTCAATTATTTATCCTCTCTTATGTGGAATATTAGATCCACAAAAACCATGTAATAAATACTGCCATATGGAACAATTTAAGAACTAATTGTTTATATTAATATAATAATCTAAAGTATGGTTGAGATACTGATTACGATTTAATTTAATCGCTTATTTCAATAACTGAAAAATACATAATAATTTACATCACCTTACCCGAGGGGGGGATAATGAATAAAAAAGATTTTTTCAATCTGAAAACATCTTTTATACAGAAAGTTGTATTCACTGCAATTATTACAGGCTTTTTTCTGGTACCTGTTATAAATGCTGCTATTGATGAAACAATGCCATCCAATATTCCCAGTGAAATCATTGATGACTGGAGAGATCAGGGCGAGACGGCAGATCAAATTAAAGCATCTCTTCCTGCAGAATATGCAGAAAAATGTGACGGTTCATTCGAGAGTGCCTGTCATTGGCGACGGGTGTATCGAATGAAACAATTTCCTCAGATGGAAACCATCATGTTTGCCAGACATCATAATTTAGGTAGCACAGCTATAGGATTCTGGGTTAATGTTGGTTCCTCTGATGTTACTGATGCAAATTTTAAAGCTGAAGGTGCCCTCTGTCTTCAGAAATTCGAAAATTACTATTCCCAATATGAAGAAATTTTAACAAAAAATGATGCTTGCGTAAAGGACCCCTGTATCTCCCTTGATGGTAAAAAGGTTGTTTTTGCAATGTCAGGGAACCGTAAGGGTACAGGATACAGGCTTTATGAAATGGAAATCAATAATCCGGGATCAATCAAACAGCTCACCGAAAACCCTGCAGGCTTGACTGTAGCGGATTTCGAACCATGCTATCTACCCAATGGAGATATCATGTTTTCTTCCACACGCTGTTTTGGTACGATTGATTGTGGATGGCAGGCTACTTCGAACATGTTCATTATGGACAGCACAGGGAAATATATGCGTCAGGTCGGATTCGATCAGGTCCATACATGTGGTCCGGCTTTGTGTGGTAATGGTACTGTTCTTTACTGTCGCTGGGAGTATAACGACCGCGATATCGCAAACATAATGGGATTATTCAGGATGAATCCTGATGGCTGCCAGCAAACTGAAGTTTTCGGAAACCAGACCACATGGCCAATGAACCTGATTCACGCTCGACCTGTTCCAGGTAATAATAATAAGTTTTTCGCGATTGCAAGTGGACACCATGGTTCTTATTCGGGTGAAGTTTGCGTAATTGATAACACCCTGAATACCAATGGAGTGGAACATATCACAATGGTCAGCCCACCGCGTAAAACGGAAACCCTGGATAAAAACGACACCTGGGCGATGGGAGGCGTGTATAGGAATTCAGAGTACCCGTATCCTTTAAATGAAGAGTGGTATCTTGTTTCCTATCGCGATGAAGGACAAGAGAGTCTTTTTGGAGGTATAAGCACCAAAAAGTACAGGATCTATTTAAAACATGTTGATGGAAATAGCAGGGAACTTCTTGCCTGGGGAGACGGATCTTTACACCATCCTGTTGTTGTTGCACCCTGGAAAGATATCTGGGGATCTGACCCATTTCCAATTGTTGAACAGGCAAATTACAATGACAGCATGGGAATTTTTACTATGCAGGATGTCTATTATGGTGAGGGCATGAAAGGCATTGATAAAGAAAGTGGCGTAGCCAAGTCAATTCGTGTTATTGCACTTAATTACCGTGTTGCGGGATCTTGCGATCAATCTCAGAATCTCGGTATGGTTTCTGGTAATGCACCAAGAGGAGTTATCTTTAGTGCTCCAACTCTTTGCCCGATTGCTATCTATGGTGGCTCATGGGATGCAAAGGAGGTTCTGGGTGAGGCAAAAATTTATGAGGATGGTTCTGCGGCATTCAAGGTACCAGCAAGAAAACCTGTTTATTTACAGGTGCTTGATTCAAATGGATGTTGTATTTCAAGTATGCGCAGTTGGGCTACGCTTATGCCGGGTGAAACATTTTCCTGTTACGGATGCCATGAAAACAAGCGTGAAGGTATTCCACCATCTGGTATCGCAATGGCTGGCCAGGCCAAGCCACTCGAAAAACCTTTAGGAATTGAAGACAAACCGTTTGATTTCGGAGAATTCGTTCAGCCGATTCTTGATGAACATTGTGTAAGTTGTCATGGATCAAATCATCAATCCGGTTTCGATTTGCGTGGAGATCTGGAATATGATAATAGTGCAAAAAAATACTGGACAAAATCCTACAAGTCCCTGATGAAAGGGGTTAGCAGTTCATACGGGAATAAAGCAATTCGTCTCGCTACAATATTTTCCCCTGCAGAACAGATGCCTCCAAAATCATTCGGTTCAACACAAAGCGGAATGATTAAAAATGTCCTCGAGGGCCATAATGGAGTCAATCTTTCCGAGGATGAGATCAAAATTCTGGCTTGCTGGATCGACCTTGAGGCTCCATTTGCAGGAACCTATGACAGTTATATGAATGATGGAGATAAACAAAAATATAAGGAACTGGAAAGAAAAGCACAAAAATGGTATGATATAGAAGCACAGAATATCAAGGATTTTGCAGCAACTCAAGAGCCTGTAGCGGTTATACATCAAGACCATAACAGCAAAAAAGCTGTTACCATTACCAAACCATCCAGTATCGGGTACATAGAGTCAGCACGTGCTCTGGTTCTGAAGAATTTCTACAAAGGGAATTTGACACTTGTGGATCTCAGAGGAAAAGTGGTTTCACGTTACAATCTGTCAAATCTGAATACTCAAGGTAGTATTACCGTTTCATTGCCAGCATCTCTAAGTACGGGATTATATATTGCCCGACTTGAAGGTGTAAATGGAATTGAGCAGACAAAGATATCTATTACACAATAATTAATCAACTCCTGTCTAATTTAACAACCAGACTATTATTTCTAGTCTGGTTGTTTTTTTTTGTACATTCAAAGAATCGCCACAATGAATTATTTTTATACATTTTTTTAACACGAGTTATATGGTTTGTATCTATAAACAGATATTTAAACCTCATATTATACGGTAAATCAGATTAAAAACGCAGTTGTTAGCTGAGCCTTCGTTTGTGGAAGGAAAAAAGTTATCGTATAGTTTACAGTCCGTCAAAAGAATATCCCATGATTGGTAGATTAATTTTACATATCGAATTTTAAGAATGAGATAACAGAACAGTATTCAGTTAAATTTTATGTTTTCAAAACATTAGACTGAACGGCTATGAATTAATTCAGCTACTGTTTCTTCAAGAGTTGAGATATAAAAAGGTTTTAAAAGTAGTTTTGAGAATCCCGCTTTTTCGATTCTGATATATGTATTGTTGTCACAAAATCCGGTAAGAGCGACAAGAATTGTTGATTTAAATTTGCTGTATGCTCGTACGGATCGTGCTATTTCACAACCATCGATGTCCTCTAACTTGATATCAATAAACATAATATCAGGAATGAATTTCCTTATGAGCAAAAGGGCTTCAGTTCCGGTATTTGCAGATTTGACAATGCATCCTTTTTCTTTAAGTATTTGGGTAATACCCCATACTACTGCTTCATTGTCATCAACTACAACAATCCTTGTATCTTTAATATTCAGATTAATATTGTTCATATCATCTATTTAAAAGAGAATTAAAATATGAAAAAGCAGTTAAAATCTCTTTTGAGAATGAGATGTTTAAGTAAATTATAAACCAGATTCAATTCAAGTCTACGGTTTGAAAAGGAATTGCAATGTTTACACAACAAAATCTGAGTCGTTATATTATTCGTTTTTGTTCAAAGAATAGCTGACATGCCATGAGATTGCAGATTTAGATATTTTTTAGCATGTCTGTTTTTTCAACATTTATTCTATGTGTCAGGAAATATCGTTTTTATTCCGATTAGTAGATGGATCAATTTATAGAAAAACCAAAAAAATAATTATTAGAAACTATAATAATATTTACCCAGCTTACCACATTGTATCGTATTAATCTGGTCACTGTCATAAAAGCGACAAAAGAATAATATACTTTGGAAAATATAAAAAGACAAAAATAAAACATTCTAAAATTAGTTATGGTTTCTTTATGGAAACTATCCTTTTCGCATCTTCTTCTGATGTGTGATCTTAGGTTATCCCACTCTGTTTTCGAGAGTTGAATCGTGGAATGTGTTTAATTCTGAGAGACCCAAACGGCTTGCATTTCAATACAAGAAGTTAATCACTATTGTGTTACATAAATATTCAGATTAAGCTGGAGCTTATATTTTGAGAAGCAAAGGTTATTGATTTTGATAAAAGTACCCTTACATCCTGTTATCTGATTCTGCTTTGAACAGGTTATGGAATTGGTACTGCTTATCTGGTATTGGCAGTTTATTTATACATATGAGTGCATATAGTTTAAAATATAAAACAAAAATCGAGGTTAAAAAATAATTTATTGAAGTAAAAAATATATCTATATATAATAAAGTTAAAATCACATGTGAAATATAAATGAAAAGGAGATTGCTATGAGTAAATGTAAAATGTTGTTTGTAAAGAGTTTGGATAAACGGGTATTGTTCTCGACAGAGGAGTTTGCCAGAGAAGTATTAAATGATCCACATTATGATAATATCCCCTTTGTTGATAAGGGTTCAATTCAAAGGGCATTCGATCTTTATGGTGATAAACTGGTTTCTTTAGATCAGGATGTTAACTCTGCTTTAGGTGGGATAACACTTAATATTGAAGGACATTTTCTGGCTTCAAATCTTCCTGAAATAGAAACGATCGTAACTGATCAATCCTGTGACACTTATATGTTGGACCAGATCCTTGGGGATAATCAGGATATTACACACATAGGATTAACTGCATATGTTTCTGGGATGGATAAAACGATTGATTTAATAAAGCATATTCAGGAAAAATATCCTGAAAAAGAGCTGTATGTTGGAGGTGTTGGCGCTGTTTATCCTCATATTGAAGCTGTAATTAAAGAAAAGAATAAGATATGTACAGGAGAAGGTGTAAGTTTTTTACGTAAGCATTTAGGACTTTCTGAATTGAAATCAGAAGAAATGAAAATAACATCAGTGCATGGACAGGCTGCATTTATCCCTCTTTCCAGGCCTGCCATTTACGTTGTTACACAGCTTGGGTGTTTTAACAACTGTGATTTTTGTATAACAAACAAAATGCACAGGTATAATCCTTTTTCAAAGTCTGAACAGATCATTAATTATTTTGATCAATTACTAAAAAATTCGAAGCAGGATGAATTTGTAGTACTATGTGAACCCAATGCATTCAATCCGGTTGCAGTATGGAAGCGGGTGTTTAACTTTTTTATAGAGAACGCAAATTCTTATGATAACAAGATTTTTCTATTTGGGCCAAGTTCGATTAAAACACTAAGTCAATTTGATCTGGAAAAAATACAGTATGAGAGCCCGTTAAAGATATTCTTTGTGAATTATGGAATCGAAAAAACAGTAGGAGAAGGTTACGAAAAAAATGGGGGTGACCCCAAAGGGATGATCCGGCATATGAACAGACTTGGGATAGTTACCAATCACAGTTATATTGTTGGACTTCCGGAACAAAATTCAGAAATGGTTGATGAAGAAATCAGGAACAATCTGGAATATGAGTCTGATTTCATCAACATAATTACATTCAAACCGATACCAAAAACAACACTTTATGAACAGTTGGAGAAAAAAAACAGAATAATTACCATGAAAGTGCCTCCTGAGTTTCTTTATGTTGATGGTTATTTACCATTTGATCATGAGTATTTTGGTCCAGGTTTTACGTTGCTGGAGCAGACATTCAAGGCTTATTATGAAAACGAAAAAGGGATTGTAGACATATGCAATAATGTATGTAATAAACTTATTCGTTTATGGGAAATATGCGGATCGCAGGTTTTGCTTCAATTGGCAGAGAAGTATCTTGAAACCAGCAGAAAAAGATTGCCATCATTTTCGAAAAGAATGCCATCGGAAGTTACAAATGAATATAAACGTCGTCTTTTAGATACACAGAAGCGTTTTGATAAAACACTAAACAAGGTTCTGGTAAAATAAAAATCATGTTATGTAGTTTAATTTTAAAGATCAATGATTTGGTTGTTGAGCCATTTATAAGAAAAATGAAAGAGCAAATCTGTACTCTTTTGCCTGAAAATAATGGTGGGTTACTTCTTGACCTTTGCTCTTCTTCTGGTGAACAAAGTAACATTGCTTTTTGCCAAGGTTATAAAGTAATCGGACTTGATTTGAATTATTATTCTCTCAGATATGCCAGGAAAAAATATCCACAGATCAATTTTATTTGTGCTGATGCGTCAAAAATACCTTTTAAAGAGGGAACCTTTTCTTATATTGTGATAACAAATGGTATTCATGATAAACATGAGCTTTTGCGAAATTCAATAATTGAGCAAGCTTATATGATGCTGAAACAGAACGGATACTTGGCCATTACAGATCTTGAAAAACCCTGGAACAAACGATCTTTCATTCAGAATATATTTACCAGTATTATTGAAATATTTTCCGGGCATTGTAAAAATGGTTTTAGCTTTCTAAAGCTGGGTGGGGTTACAATCTTTATTAAAAAAATCAATGTAGAAATTGTTAAAACGAAGAGGTATTCAAACCGTAATATAATTTCCTTAATATGTCAAAAAATCTGAATTCAGCTAATTCAATAAAGTGCAAAGTGCAAATACACGCGTAATATGCCCTTGGGCAAGTGATTCACTCTTTAAAAAGGTCAATATCTCTTCGGATCGGTTCTTTTGCCAAGTAAGATTCAGGGTGAAGAATAACATTCATTACCTCAAATGCAGTGATTACACTAGTCAGACCAACTCCAATAGAGTTCGTGGGAGCTGGTATTTTTCCTTGAATTATATCTTCTATCAGGCTTTCTTTCCCTTTTAAAAATACTGACGAGTTTGATAATACTTTTTTATAGCAGCTATCGGGATCTGCTTTAGTCTGGTTAACTCTGAAGTAGTTGAATTTTTCCAGGGAAATACAGCGCGGACCGAATGTATAGATTACAGCACAGAATCCTATTGCTGATGAAAAAATATAAGATCCATTGTTTTTATGGATAGCATTATCCAGGTAAACGGACTGATCAAATAAGCCATAATCCATTTCATCAACACAGATATTTACATCTTTGCAGAGCTCTTGAGCACTATTTTGATCTGTGATTCCATTTGTATCTATGATTATTTCTGCTTCCGGATTAATTTCCATGCAAATGCTTTTAATAACTGAAGCTTTGAATTTTCCTATAGTTTCTGAATTACATCCAAGTTGCCTGTTTAGATTTGATATTTCAAATGTTTCGGGATCAGAAATTTTCAGAAAATTAACTCCAAGGCGAATAAGGCGCTCAGCTAGTAATCCACCTACACCACCAGCACCAGCAATAGCAACTTTGGCATTTTTAATTTTTTGTTGTTCTTCGGTTGAAAAAATGCCTATATTTCGGCTAACCATTTTAGAATAATAGTCATTCATGGCAAAATTATTGATTTTTTAGAAATTAGGGAAGGTTTTCTAATTTTAATCATATATCTTACAATAATATTGTATAATAAAACCAAAGTGGTTAAAAGGTGAAAATTAGTATATGGAGTAATAATGTCCAGAAATATTTCCTGTTACAGTACTTCTGCAATACTCAGGTATGCTAAATCCAGGGGTATTGATAAAAAAAAGTTACTTTATAATATCTCCACACCTGAAGAAATACTGGAAAATCAGCTTGAGTGGATCGATTCTCATACATGGATTAAGCTGGCTTGTAATCTGGAAAAAGAACTTGGTGAAGAGAATGGATCTCTTTATGAATTTGGACGTCATATTTTAAAAACAGAAATAAAAACATTTTTTATGCTTTTTTTAAAAATTGCACCTCTTTCTTTAGTAATAAAAAAACTGCCTTTTTACCTTAAAAAATATGTTAATAAGGATGCAAATGTAAGGATTAAACTGATTCGTGAAGGACTTCTGGAGCTATATTACACTTCGCCTGAAGATAAAAGTAAGTATTCACCGCAATTTTGTGAATTCAATAAAGGTGTAACTGTAAGTACAATGGAGTTAAAAGGATTTAAAAATGTGAGGTTAACTGAATTGCAATGTGCAGCCAGGAGTGATGTAGCAGAATGTCACTATCGTATTGAATGGGCCTGGAAAAGATCGTGGATTCGCAGAAAGTTGGAAAATCTGTTATTTATTGGTTTTCGTGATAGGCAGAGCATAATTCGTCATCTTGAAGAACGTCATCTGGAACTTCAGGATCAGTATTCTCAAATATTACATCTCAAGGATTTCTATTTTCATATCATGAGTAATATGAGTGAGGGTATTGTCTGGTTTGATGAAAAAGGGTTGATTAATTTTGTTAATGACGGGTTTTGCAGGATTTGTGGCAGGAATACTTCAGAAATAATCAACAAACACATAACTACTATCCTTTCGGATCAAAAGACAAAAGAAAGGTTTCAGATATTAGTAAATAAACAGCGCTTAAATCCTAATCGGTCGTTAACTGAAAAATATGGCGTTTTGCATAATAATGGTGAAAGAAAAATCACTCAATTTAATATTATTTGGGTAACAAATGAAATCAGGAATCCTGGGTTTCTTTGTACTGTCATAGACATAACTGATCGTCTGAAAATGGAGAGCCGACTTTACATTACAGAGCATAGGTATCGTTCTCTATATGAAAATTCGCCAGCTATTATTATTGGAATCGATCTGGAAGGAAGATTTATATATGCAAATCCGGCCATGGAAAAACAGTCCGGTTATTCCGAAGAAGAGTTGAAAAGAATGCATTTAAGTGAACTGGCTGGAGATGATACGGTTTTTGCTGATTTACAAATAAAACTGGGGGAAAAGCCCAAAATCCTTGAAGCTCATTTTAAAACAAAATCCGGAAACTGGAAGACAATTACCCTTAACACATATCCGATAATTGGAGAGGATGGTATTGTAATCGGTATTTCCGGAATTGGTGTAGATATTACAGAGACCGTTTTACTCCATGAACAGTTATTACAGACCCAAAGAATGGATCTGCTTGGGAAAATGGCAGGTGGATTAGCTCACGATTTCAATAATTTGTTAGTGTCCATAATGGGATACAGTAGAATGATACAGGATAGATCTTGTGAAGAAAAAATCAAAAAATATGCCGAAATTATCCAAAGTGCATCAGAACGGGCTGCAGTATTGACCCGGAATCTTTTAACATTCAGCAGAGGGGATATTGTCAAAAATCAGATATTTTCTCTTAATGCCCTTTTGACAGAAGTTAAAGAATTGCTTGTTCCGGTTATACCGTCGAACATTACCGTCTTAACAGACATTTCTAAAGAAACATTCGATATATACGGCGATTCCGGAAAACTTCATCAATGCATTCTGAATATGTGTATTAATGCCCGTGATGCAATAGGTAATAAAACTGGAATTATAACATTGAGATTGATGCGCTCTCCCAAAAAAGATTTTGCTCGAATCCAGGTTGAGGATTCCGGAAACGGTATACCACTCAAGTATCTTGATAAAATATTTGATCCTTTCTTTTCTACTAAAGCTAGAGGAAAAGGCACCGGATTAGGATTATCTGTAGTTTATGGTGTAGTTAAAACGCATAAAGGAGAGATTACTGTAGATTCACGACCGGGACAAGGAACAATATTCAATATTGATTTTCCCTTTATTATTAAAAGTGTTGATTCCAGATCAACCAGTATATCTGAAATGGAATTTATGGCAAAGGTAGAAAAGACCAATTTGAGGGATGGTATCATTCTTATTATCGACAATGATGAGCTTATGGTTGAGTTTTGTCGTGAAATTCTTCAAAATGCAGGATATAACACTGTTCAGTTCTGTTCATCAATGGATGCACTGGTATGGTTTGAGCAAAACAGCAGTAAAGTCAATCTTGTTTTAACCGATATTATCATGCCTGAAATTGGTGGCATAAAACTGGTATCCAGAATCCGTGAGATAAAAAAAGATATAAAGGTTATTTGGATGACAGGCTATGCACCAGAATCCCTGGCTTTGCCCGAATTCGGACACGTTATCATGAAACCATTTACTTCCTCAATGATGATATCTGCAATTGAAAAAGTTTGAACTGATCTTTTTCAGAAAAAAATATACTCGCCATAGAAAACATCCAATTAATTAGATACTCTTGATAACTTGACAAGCAGCTTGTCGGGTCGTACCATGATTACAACAACAACAGTTGGTTTTGAATAGTGTTAACGGTGAAAGTGAATTGTCAAACAACAGGTTGAGATAAATAGTATGCATTTCGTTATCCAGAACTAGATGTAAAGATATTGTTTAACCAGGTGTTTAGCAGAAAGTAAACAACAATAAATGATTACATTTTTTGTTGTAAAATTACTCATAGTGAGATATAATAAATATAGTTGCTATGTGAAATGGTCTGACATTTATCCTTTCACACTGGCGGAAGGTATGAAAATTGAGACTGCAAGAATCCTCTCAAAAATGATACCTTTGGATGTGATTAATTCAATTGGAAGCCTGTATTGTTATCTTATAGCGTTAATAAAATACCCTTCGATATCTTCTCCTGTGTATTACCGGTCCCAGTCAGGTTTAAAATTAACAGAGTATAATATGAATTACGCCAATTCAGAAACCATTAATTTATTCAAAGAATTTTTTTACAAAAAAGATGGCAGATTTCTTGAAAAGGAATATCAATATGATTCAGGATATTTTGATCATTCTTTCTTGTATTTAATTCAGAATGAATTAAATGATGTTGTTGCAAGTTTCATGATAATCAATAAAACCAGACAGGGTCTATTGCCGGTTGAATATGCTCAGATCGGCGATAAAACCGGAATGAATTATGGCAGAGTGGATGTTGGGAATTATAAATTTTATAATCTTGAAGGTGACTATAGAAAATATAAAGTTTGTGAGATATATCGATTGAAAAAGGCGGAATTGATTGAGTCAAAATTACAGGATCTGGAAACAACATATCTGATTTTCACTGCTTTGCTTGGGAGAGTTCTAATCTCTAATTACAGATATGGAATTTTAACATGCCGATGTGCGGATTCAGGATTACAAAATCTTTACATGAGAAATCTTCATTTTAAGGATACAGAACTTTTAGCAAGTTATCCGGGAGAGAATGAATCATTCAGGATTATGACAATCGATTTTTGGAAACAGCAGAAAATATTCGCAAATTTTGGCAGGAAGCAGTTTGCAATGGAACTTTACATGCTTTCAAAACTTCGGAAAAGGTCATTTAAAATGAGAAATGGCAAGATTAACAGACCATTTTCGTTTAATAAAAAAAGATCTCAAAAATTGATTAACACTTGTTAAAATTGCCTTAATTACAGCAATACAAACATGAACTACTTATATCATAGAATAGATTGAATTTTTGTGAACATCAGGTTTATATAAATCGGTTCGATCATTACCACATATAGGGAGTGTTCATAAAAATTGTACGTTTTAAAAATATTATCTGGAAAAAGGTGTTTTCTTATTACCAAAATAGTAACATTCTTTCTCGCGATCTGCTTCGCGGACATTGGCACCTTGATAATTATGAATTATGAATTGCTCTACATTCACCATTTTTAATTCATCATTACCTTATGACCTTCACAACTATAAAAGCTTTTCTGCGGTAAGCTCATCGTAAATTAATCGTATCATTCAGGTATTATTTCCTTATGTTTTGGTAGATTAATTATCTGATCAGTGCGTTTTTAAATAGATTTTAAAATTCAGAAGGTGTTTTCAGGACTGATATATAAAGAGTAAAACCCTTTTTGGCCTTTAAATGGATTTTTAAGTATATTTATTTATATCAGAAACCGATACCTAAACGTGATCTGATTAATGATATTTATTGTTTAGTTAAGAAAGTAAATGCATAATTACTCTGAGGGTTATTTAAATTCAGAAGATAAATCATAAGTAGAAGTGCTGTATTGTTAATGTTTTTAAAATTTTCCTTTAGTTAAATAAAAGGGGAGAAGACTTTTAATATTACCACAGTACATACAATTATCAAAATGCAGAAAGTATTGTGTGTGATGGCTCCGTATAGTTCATTAACAGTGTATCACCAGGCTTAGATAAAAATCCAAAAAAAATTAGTAGGAGAAATGCAATGAAAAAAACGGGAAGAATTTTGGGGATTATTGCAATTGTTTTTCTGATAATGATTGCAGGCAGTATCGTAACACTATGGATAATGTTTCCACCACAAAAGATTAAAGCATTAATTGTTCCCCAGGTGGAGAAAGTACTGGGAAGGGAAATAATTGTTGAGAAAGCTGGTATAAGTGTTTTTCCGGTGCTTGGAGTGTCTTTTGGAGATGTCGAGATTGCTAATACAAGCAGAGCTGGATTTTCACCCGAACCTTTTATTAAACTGGAGAGGTTTCTCGTTCAGATAGGGGTATTATCGATTTTTAAGGGAGAACCTCAAATAGGAAAGATTTTGTTAGAAAAACCGTTTGTTTGTCTGGAAAAAGATTCAAGCGGGTCCTTCAATTTTGAAGACATACCAATTTTAGCCTCAAAGAATACATTACAAAAGGATGAAAAGGACAAAGGTGCTTTTCCTGTATTACCGGTTCCAATTACTTTGAAAACTTTTAAAATCGAGAATGGATCTGCGATTTATATGGACAAAACTACAGGACAGGATTTTACCATCGGGGACATGGATCTTAATATTGCTTTTTTGATCGATAAGAGTCTTAAGGATATAAAAACCTCTGGAGAACTGAATGTATCTCAGGTTTCTGTAAAAACAAAAGAAATAAGTAAACCGCTTACTGATTTGGCGATCACACTTTCTCATGATGTGAACGCGAATCTGGTTGATGGAATAGCAGAAATTAACCAGTTACGGCTATCATTCCAAAAAGTTTATCTAAACTGCACCGGAAAGATCTCGGGATTGAATGAAAAACCGGATCTTGACCTCAGGATTGCTTCTGATCCAATTGCCATACAGGATTTGCTTGAAGAGATCCCAACAGAGCTTGTTCCGGTTATTGCACAATTAAATGCATCTGGTATTGCCAATTGTGATATTGTTGTTAAAGGTACTTTGGAGGATGAGGAACCATTTCCAGTAAATGGAAAACTGACACTTGAAAATTGTCAGATTAGATACAGGACACTGCCCAAGACGATCAATGGATTGAATACTTCAGTATCTTTCACAGGCAACAGCCTCGATATTCATGATTTCAGAATGCGTTTTGGGGATAACCCGATTAATCTGAAAGGATCAATTCAAAACTTTGAACAGCCTTTAATTGATATTGCCCTGGATGCCAGAATAGATCTGGATGATGTTAAGGATATGATAGAAGTTCCCCAGGAGGCATCTCTTGGAGGTATAATTGAGGCTGATGTAACTGCCAAAGGAGAAGTGGATCCGGCAGATCCTTCCAAACTGGATGTAAAAGGAAAAACTGAGCTCAAAAATGTTACTGTTTTGTGGTCACCTCTTCTGAAACCTGCAGTCGTAAACGGTGAATTTAATCTGTCATCTAAAGCCATTGGTGAAAACCTTGATGTTTCGATAGGAAATTCTTCCCTGTCCATGTCTGCATCTGTTAGTGATTATTTATCATTATTATTTAGTGATTCGACAAAATCCTTACCAAGGCCAAATGCCCGGTTCGATTTAAAAGCACCGCTTCTCAATGTTGACGAAATTATTGCTGTTAAAAGCGATACTCAAAATACCAATGGTAACAAGCAGGATGCCAATAATACTCCCTTGATTGCTCCGCTTCCCGGACTTGATATGAAAGGAACTGTAACTGCCGGGAAAATCATTTATGAAGGTATAAAGATGGAAAATCTTAAAATGTCCATATCTGTTATAAATGATATTGCAGATTTAAATTTTAATACAGATTTCAGTAATGGAATCATTTCTGATATAATGAATGCTGATCTTCGGAATACAAGAAATATCAGTTTCAGTAATAAATTAACAGTAAAAGGAATTGAAATTAATGAGTTGCTCAAAAGTTTCGGAGGATTTGTACAACCAACAAATCCGCTGAATAAAGAACTGTTAAACCTTCAAAAAAGTCTATATGGTAAAATAAATCTCAACTGTAATTTAACAGGGAATGGTGCAACACCGGAAGATATTACAAAAAGTCTTAATGGTAAAATTACTGCGGGTATCAATAATGGAAAAATATCCAATTCTTTAATTCTGGCTAAAATATCTGATAAAATTGAAAAATTTATCAGTATTGACGATATCAATTTCAGGGATTTATCAACAATATTATTAATAGCTGATGAGAAAGTTTTATTTGAAAAACTTTCAATCAGATCCCAGTCTTCAGGAGACTGGGATGCAAAAGGAAGTGTCGGTTTTGATGCAGGGCTCGACATGAATATTACAAACAAGTTAACTAAAGGTGTATCATCAAAAATCCTTTCTGTTCAAAAAAGTGGAAAAGAGGCTTTGAAAGGATTGTTTCAGGGTACCAAATTAGGTTCTGCTGCAACGAATCTCATTGACGATACTGGTATTCCTTCAGATAAAGACGGAAGGATAACTGTTAAGTTGGCATTAAGCGGGACTGCATCTGAGCCCAAGGTCTCTTTTGATGGATTTGGAGAAGGTGATAAAATTGGTACTGCCATTGATAAACAGGTTAAAACGAAAATCGTTGAAGAGGTTAAGGAAACGTTGATACAGAAAAAACAGGAGCTTGAAAATAAACTTGAAGAGGAAAAGAAAAAGGCGGAAGAAGAATTAAGGAAAAAGGCACAGGAGCAGAAAGCAGAGATTGACAAAGAAATAAAAAAACAGAGTGAAACAATTCAAAAACAAAGTGAAGATGTCAAGAAAAAAGCAGTCAATAAATTAAAGAAACTTTTTTAAAACTGTGATATGCTGATTTAGATATAATAGTGTGAACAAGATGTGCTATGATATTATTAATCCAGACTTAAATGATATTATTTCTCTGTTTTATTGTTATCTTCAGGTGTTTTAGACCGGATTGTATTTATTGCAGGCTGGAAGATGTGATCTTTACAGTCAAAGTGTAACGACTGCAGTCTGCATTTTAAATTAATTTTTGGGTTCAGGTTTATTATTGCTGTCGGTTATATCTTTGTCATTAAAAAACCTGCTCTGGTTTTCTAGTAACCATTTTGCATGTTGTTGATAAATTGTATTCTGCAATAATGAAGTTTTAAAGGATCGAATATTAATTTTGACTGCTTTTTTTAAAATTTCATTGAATTCATCTTTATTGCCATTTTTAATGCATAGTGATGATGCGAAGGCAACATATGGGGATACCTTTGATTTGGAAGATATATCAATCGCTTTTTGAAAATGTTCACGAGCTTTATTATCATCGCCACCCAGTGCTTCAGGAGCAGAAGCATAATAAGAACAAAAAAATTCGTGAACAGCTCCATTATCATAAGAATGGTTAAGTTCAAAAACTCGTCTCATAAGAGTTAAAGCTTTTTTTGTAGACATGGCCAGTGCAAGATCAGAGCGATCGGCTCTTATTGCACCCATCCATGAAACTCCACTCCAGTATAAGAATGAAGTGTCTGAATTATCTGTAATTGTAAGGGCAGAATCGATGGAACCTTTTTTAATGGAATCATTTATTCCCGGATATTTCAGTTCAAGTGCTTGCAGAGCGTAATCGCGTCCACGAAGAAACAATTTTTTGGCTCTTTTTCCCATTGCTTTTTTCTGAATTTTCAGTGAATCATGAAGTGTATCAGCAGGAAATTGAACGAAGGCCTGGGCGTATAGACACAAAAGCCTGCCAGTAGCGAGTAAAAGATCCGGATTCAGAGAATCTTTTTTCGCCAAAGATTCATAAAATTTAATTGTAAAAGGAAGAGCATCACGTATTAGTTCAGGGTCATCATCACTGGTAAAAACTTCAGTATCACTGGTTAGAGTATTGGTAATTTTGGACATGGTAAATTTTGAAACCGAACATCCATTTATAAGGAACAGAAACAAAAAAAAAACCTGGAAAAAACTTTTTTTAATCATTTGTGTATTCTATTCAGTAGAAGTTTTAATATATCAATTTGTAATAGATTGATTTTGTCAGTATTATTAAAATTACTTCAGGGTAGAATTTTATCAAAATCCGCCAAAAAGATATTTTCTGTTTTGATTTTCAGAAGAAAAAGTTTTGAAGGTATTAGCCCTGGTTAGGACATTATCATGTTCGCCGCATCTTGATCTACACCTATCAATTGGTCCACATAGATCAGTTTCATTTCAGTTTCACAGTCTTTTTTATTATGGTTTGCTTCAATTTCGTATTTGAGGTCATTTTCCTCTTTAATTTTATCTTGTTAATTGTGGTTTATCTTTTTACCCACAATGTATTTCGAGTAGATTTAAATCTGGACCCTTCGACTTTAAATAAAGAAATGTTTTATGTTTTTTGTACAATTTTTGGAAAACATTTTTAGTGATAACCTTTAATTAAAGACAAAAAAACATTATTTTAACCGCGAGCGAAGACTGAATTTATTTTTCTATATCCATGATGGAAATCCAGACAAATTTTTATGAGAATTTTGTCTATTGTTTTCAGGCATTACGCTACTCCATTTTTTATTTGATTAGTTTAAATGGCCATGCTGCCGGACTTAGCCGCAGGTTGAAAGTGTTTTAAAAACCGGGTGTCTTGAATTCGCTTTATTTTATCGTAACCGGGTTTAATTGTTGAAAAAATGGAGTTTATCAGACAGTACAGCGATTAATTGAAGTCAGAATTTTGATAATCAGGTTTTTTGATTGAGAAGAATTGTTATATACATTTTTCAAACAGAAAAAACTTCTTCTATTTCAACAAAGGAGTAAATAAAATGGATCTGGATAAAGTAATAAGGAAGGTTCCAGACTTTCCCAAACCTGGTATTCTTTTTTATGATATTACAAGTATTTTTACAAACCCTGAGGCGTTCAGGTATGTTATCGATAAAATGATTTCTCTTTATAAAGATGAACAGGTTGATGGGATAATATCTATAGAAAGCCGTGGTTTTCTTGTTGGTGCGTGTTTTGCATACAAAAATGGACTTCCGTTGGTTTTGGCAAGAAAAAAAGGTAAATTACCTGGCAAAACAGTTTCTCAAAGTTATTTACTGGAATATGGATCTGCTACTCTTGAAATACACGAGGCAGATCTGATCCCAGGTAAAAAGTGGTTAATTATTGATGATCTGATTGCAACAGGTGGCACACTGGAAGCTGTTGCCGGGATGATAGAACGCGTAGGGGCGAACATCGCAGGAATATTTTCAATTATTGGATTACCATTTTTAAATTATGATGAAAGAATTGGAAAATACAATCCCAAAACTTTGATAAATTATTATAGTGAATGATTATGCAAAATCTGAGAGTAAAAGAAATATTAAATCTTCCGGAATCTGGTATTCAGGTAAAAGTTAATGGATGGGTAAGGACAAAACGCGATTCAAAAGGGTTCTCTTTTCTGGAGGTAAATGATGGTTCCTGTATAAAAAGTATACAGGTAATCGTTGACAGTAGTGTTGATGGATATGCCGAGAATATATTAAAAATTACAACCGGAAGTTCACTTACAATAAAAGGAGTTGTAAAAGATTCGCCTGGAAAGGGACAAAAGTATGAAATCCATGCTGGTAATGTTTTTATCCATGGTATAGCTCCACAGGAATATCCACTTCAAAAAAAACATCACAGTTTGGAGTTTTTAAGAGAGATTGCTCATCTGAGACCCAGAACCAATGCTATCGGATCGGTTTCAAGGCTACGAAGTTCTCTTAGTTATGGCGTTCATCAGTTTTTCCAGGACAGAGGTTTTTACTATGTAAATACACCAATTATCACAACAAGCGATTGTGAGGGTGCAGGAGAGATGTTTCGGGTTACAACTCTGGATCTCAGAGAAGCTCCCCGTACCGAAAAAGGGGATATTGATTATGCAAAAGATTTCTTCGGAAAACCTGCATCATTGACAGTCAGTGGACAACTGGAAGGTGAAATTTATGCACTTTCACTTGGAAATGTTTATACATTTGGGCCAACATTCAGAGCAGAAAACTCCAACACCCCCAGACACCTGGCAGAATTCTGGATGATTGAACCGGAAATGGCATTTTATCATCTCAAAGAGGATATGGATCTGGCAGAAGAGTTTGTGAAATTTTTAGTAAAATACGTTCTGGATAAAAATAGTGATGAACTTGATTTTTTTAACGCAAGGATTGACACTACTGTGTTCAGTCGACTGGAAAATATTGCAAATACTTCGTTCGAGCGGATAACATATACAGAAGCTATAAAAATTCTTGAAAAAAACAACAATGAATTTGAATTTCCGGTATCGTGGGGAGTGGATATTCAATCTGAGCACGAAAAGTATCTTAGTGAAAAAGTATTCAATAAACCGGTGATTGTTTTTGACTATCCAAAAGAGATTAAAGCTTTTTATATGCGATTGAACGATGATGAAAAGACTGTTGGTGCCATGGATGTACTTGTACCGCGAATAGGAGAACTGATTGGCGGAAGTGAACGTGAAGAACGTTATGAAATGCTTTCAAAACGGATACGATCCATTGGTCTGAGTGAAGAAGATTACTGGTGGTATCTTGATTTACGAAAATATGGTACAGTTCCTCATGCCGGATTTGGTCTTGGTTTTGAACGGTTGATTTTGTTAGTGACCGGATTACAGAACATTCGTGATGTGATACCGTTTCCACGTTATCCGGGAAATGCCCGGTTTTAATCAGATTTATAATGTGCCCGCATTTATAGGACACACCAGATTGATATGTACTTCTATTGCATCAACTTAAGGACGCTCTGTAATTAAATTAAATTTATAACTAATTACCATACATTGGAAAATGATTATAAACAAGGCGTTTATAATTGATATAAAATAAATAGACATGTGATTGGCATTTAGTCAATCAATACTGTTTCTCGGTAATTTTCTTCACTCCTCTATGGAAGGGAAGAAAACGAATTGTATGATTAATAATCAATTTTTTTATTATACTGCCACTTAATGGCACTTCTCTTGCTCGTTACCCTTCTAATAAGGAGGGTTGATGAGTAAAAAATGGCTTCCCTGGAAATTTATTCTTAAAAAAGTAGCCCGGGCACAAGGGTTTGTTGATCCTATAGTGTTAATGTCACAATTCAACCGCTTTGCACAGCCGTCTGAAGTTTTGGCACCGGTTGAACTTCTAAGAGCAGGTGCTGTACTTCATGCACGTGGATTGATAAACAGCCAGGTTATTCAACATAATCTGGACTGGGTGTGGCCATACTGGGCAAGATGTCAGTTTGATCCCAGGGATAGTTCGTTTATTCCAAGAGCATTTTCACTTACACATATCAATCTTACACATAGAAACTGGACAGCTGTTGGAGTTCCTGGTTTTCAGGAGTTACCGATTGTTGATCCGAGAGGACTTGTTACTCCGTTTTTTGACAGTTGGTCGATTGATGGATGGATTATACCACTGAATGGTGAAAATCTTATCCCCTCAAGAACAGAAAATGCTGTACAAAGAGTTGAGTACAGAGATTCTTTTGTTGTCACAACAGAAATTTCAGAAGATAGAAAATTACTTCATTCCAGAGCCGAAGTCACAATTAAAAACGGAACTCCTGTATGTCAAATTAATTACAGCGGGAGATGTTGCGGAGAGGGCTGGCTTGTTGCAGCTTTACGTCCTTACAATCCCGAGGGAATCAGTTTCATTCACGATATAAAATTGCTTCATACGTGTGATGGCTGGAATGTAAACAAGGAACAGTTTGTTTTTTTCAGCAGACAGCCGGATTATTATCGTTTTTCACATTATAGAAAAGGGGATGTGTATCACTGGATTCATTCATCAATGCTCAGGGACCGTAAATCAATCAATTGTGAGATAGGTCTTGCGACTGCATTAGCAGCATGGAAGTTTGATGGAGAAAAATGCGACATTCAGATAAGTATTCCATTGGAGCGTGAAAGGAAAAAAACAAAAAAATTCTCTGTAGGGGAAAGCAAAGAACAAGTATGGTTGAGAGTTCTGAGTGGTAAATGTGATTTAGAGATGGAGTATGGACGTTTTAGTGATCTTTATGAAACAGCAATCAGGACTTTAATTTTGCATACACCTTCCCATTCATTTGCAGGACCATATACTTATCGAAGGTTTTGGTTTCGTGATGCAGCATTTATTGTAAATGCACTTCTTGTTTGTGGAATGATACCACGTTGTGAGTGCATAATTAATACATTCTTCTCACATCAGAATTCAGATGGGTATTTTCTTTCACAGCAGGGGGAATGGGATTCGAATGGAGAAGCACTTTGGGCAATGCAGCGCTATTGTATGGTAAGTGGGTCAAAAACGCCTGTAGCCTGGAAAGAGGCTATAGTAAAGGGAGCAGACTGGATAACAAAAAAAAGGATTTCGTCAGAATTGCCTAATGTTTATGCAGGGTTGTTTCCATCTGGATTCAGTGCAGAACATCTTGGGCCAAATGATTATTATTATTGGGATGATTTCTGGGGAATAGCAGGGTTACGGGCTGCAGCATGGTTGCTTGATTCATTGGGGGAACAAGAGTATAGTAAACGATACAGTTATGAAGCTGATGAATTTATGAAATCGGTTTTAAAAAGTCTGAAAAAAGTAGCCGGGTCACATCGTCGTCCTATTATGCCAGCTTCACCATTTCGCAGACCTGATAGCGGAGCTGTTGGATCACTTGCAGTTGGTTATCCTCTTCAATTATGGAAACCTGATGATAAACATCTCAAACTTACAGCGGAGTATCTTTATGAAAAATGCCTGATTGATAATGCATTTTATCATGATATCAGTCATTCCGGAATCAATCCATATTTAACTCTTCATATTGCTCAGGTACTTATGCGTGCATCAGATATAAGGTTTGCAGATTTGATGGAGAGTATTGCTGCTTTATCATCAAAAACTGGTCAGTGGCCCGAGGCAATTCACCCACAGTTAAAGACGGGGTGTATGGGAGATGGACAACATGTGTGGGCAGCGGCAGAATGGGTTTTGATAATTAGGAGTTGTTTTATATCTGAAGAAACAGATCCGCCAGTACTTTTCTTATGCCGCGGTATTTATGGAAAGATAATAGAAAATGTTAAAAACCTTTCTTTCGGACCATCACCAACCATTTTTGGTTTAGTATCGATTCTAATAACAAACAACAAAAAGGAAACTATTATTGAATGGGAAGGGAAATGGCATAATGGGAAAGAGCCAATTATTGTAATTGCGTTTCCGGAAAAAAAGCCTCTAAGAGTTGAAACTGGTACATCGAAAGTGGTTTTATCAAGGTAAACATACATGAAAATACTTATGGTGACTAATACATACCTGCCATTTATTGGAGGTGTAGAGAGGTCAATAGAGATATTTGCAACAGAATACAGAAATCAGGGGCATCAGGTATTGATTGTGGCTCCAAGGATAAATCATTCGGAGAATAATGAACCTGATGTTATCAGAGTACCCGCAATACAAAACTTTAATGGAACAGATTTTTCGGTTCAATTACCTGTACCTGGTTTACTGAATAAAGCTTTAAAAAAGTTTCAACCTGATATTGTCCATTCTCATCACCCTTTTATGCTCGGTGATACTGCATTACGAATTGCTGCACAATATAAAATTCCAATAGTTTACACGTTTCATACCTATTATGAGTATTATACACATTATGTTCCAGGAAATTGCAGCGCTCTGAAAAGATTTGTTATTGCTCTTTCTACAGGATATGCAAATTTATGTGATCATATTATTGCGCCCAGCAGCAGTGTTGCAATAGAATTAAAAGATCGTGGAGTGGAGACCTGTATCGATGTAATCCCGACAGGTATAGATGTTCAGAAATATTTATCAGGCAATGGCAAAGAATTAAGGGCAGAAATGGGAATACCAAAAAATGCATTTGTAATTGGATTTGTAAGCCGGCTTGCTCCTGAAAAGAATCTGAGTTTTCTTACAGACTGTGTAATTCAGTTTATGGAAAAGCATAAAAACACATGTTTTTTGATGATTGGGTGTGGACCACTTGAAGCTGAAGTAAAGCAAAAATTTGCTTTGTGTGGTTTAAAAAATCGTTTTTATCCAACAGGTATATTGGTTACTGAAAAGTTGCTGAACGCTTATAATGCAATGAATGTTTTTGCTTTTGCATCTAAAACTGAAACACAGGGGCTTGTACTTACTGAGGCAATTGCATCAGGAGTACCAGTTGTTGCACTTGATGGTCCCTGTATAGGTGAAGTGATAGAAAATCGTATAAATGGAAGATTAATCAATACTCAAAACAAGGATGAATTTTGTAAAGCATTATCATGGGTAAAAAAATTGAGTAAAAGGGAACTGAAAATAATAAAGGAAAATAATCGGGCCAGAGCAAAAGAGTTTTCAAAAAGAGAATCTACCTCTAAATTACTGGATATTTATAATAATCTCTTATCGAAAAATTATATTGCGCGTGATCATGCAGATAGTGGATGGGATAAAGCAAAACGTTTGATTAAAGCTGAGCTTGATCTCATAAAAAATTTAACACGCGCTACAGGTGCCGCAATTAATGATTCCACAGAGTAAACGCGAATGTTCTACGAATTCAGATGGAAAAAAACAGATATAAGAATAGATTCAAGCTGGATATATAATCTGTTTCTAATCGTTTATATTTTATCTCAGGGGGTATTTCCGTTCTATTATAAAAATATCAATGGGCTTACCTACACCTGGATGGGAATCGTTGGAGCAACAGGATTATTAACGATAGTTTTATTACATGAGTTGTCTCATATATTAATGGGTATAATTGTTGGCCAGCCTGCCAAATCGGTAACTCTTTTTTTAACAGGTGGTGTAAGGGAACACAGAACGCAAATAATGTCTGTATCAGATGAATTTATTATTAATTTGGCTGGTCCATTTTTAAATATAGTGTTTTACATGGTTTTCAACAGTTGTTTGGTAAAAGGCGAAGAAGCACTATGGTCAATAGAATTTTTGGCACTTATTGAATATTTCAGGACTTTGAATGTGGTTTTAATTTTTTCCAATCTGATTCCTGTTTTACCGTTTGACAGTGGGAGAATTGTCAGTGCGCTTATATGTAAGGTGAAAAATCATGAGTTTGCAATAAATATTATGTCATTTGCAGGAATGGTACTGGCTTTGCTGGTAATATCTATCGGTATTCTCATACTTTTTAACGGAATAATTACCGGAGGTATCTGCTGGATTTTAATCGGAATATCTATTCGAAAAGGTGCAAAGTTCTCGAAAAAAAGATATATTATAAGAAAGATACTTAAAGGTGAAAAAATTCAGACAATAATGTCATCTGCACTGGTAAGTGTGCCCCTGTGGATTTCTCTTGAGAAATTTTTTGAAAATTATCTCTGCAGGTACCAGTTTAAGCTGTTTCCGGTAATGGGATTTGAAAATGAGATTATCGGTTGTATTTGTACAGAAAACTTGAGAGCAGTATCCCCGGATCAGGTGAAATCAAATAGTATAAAGGAATACATTTCGCCTTTAAGTGAGAATGCTGTTGATGCTGAAAATGATATTTTAAAATTGCTTTCTATTATGGACGAAAAACATAGAAGCAGATTTATTGTCCAGAAATCAAAACGTGTTGCTGGAATAGTAACTCACAAGGATGTATTGAAATTTCTGGAGCAGAAACTGATTTGACAAAAACCATCTTTTATTTGTGCTTATGATGTATGATAAAAATCCATAATGGGATGGCCCATGAATAATTGAAATTGTTAGGGGATAAGGTTTTCTGTGGATTTTGCAGTTTTGATCAGCCTGATTGTAAAGATTTATTTACAGGAGATTCTGTCACCAATAAGTTTTTGAAAACTCAAATCTGAAGATTAAATATCAGCAAGACATTTATTATGACAATTCGAAACAACAGAGATGTGATCAGTTGAAAAAACAATATCAATCGAACCCCAAAACCCCGTTCGATTAACGATCATTTTAGTAGCTGCAATTCTGATTAAATAATCTCTGTTAAGGCCATATCAACAAATTTTCGTAAATCATATCAAGCAAATAATTGGATATCTGCGGTTTTTAGTTTGCAAAATTATTTAAACGTTAAAATTAAAAAATGAAAAATAAAAAATTGTCTGAATATTCAATAAAAGGAGTAAGTATCTCACCTGGATTAGCTATGGGACGGGCATATATTTATACAGATGTTTTATTACGAGATCATGAGTTTTATACAATTAAATCTTCAGAAAAAAAAGAAGAGTTTAGAAGAATAGAGCAGGCCTTATTGGATGTAACAAAGGATTTGGCTTTATCTGCTGAACGTATAGAAAGGGAGTTGAATTCACAAATAGCAGGTATATTTTTTTCGCAGGCAGAGATACTGAAAGATCCTGAATTGCTTAAAGAATTGAAGACAGAATTGGAAGTAAATCTCGTAAATGCCGAGCAGATTGTTAAAAGGGTTTTTAGAAAATGGGAATTACGGTTCAGACAAATACAGAATGAAATAATCAGTTGCAAGGCTGACGATATTGTAGACTTAAGCAGACGGTTGATTCGTGCTTTGACAGGAATTAATGTCCATACATTAGAACGGCTTCCTTCAGGAAGCATAATAATAGCTAAACGGTTATTACCTTCAGATACGGTTTTTTTGTCCCGTAAATCTGCAAAAGGAATTGTTACTGAATCAGGTGGTCCAGCATCACATGCAGCACTTTTAACAAGAGAAATTGGTATCCCTGCAATGGGAAAAGTCAATGGAGTTCTGGATCTGATACATCAGGGAGATTTTCTACTTATTGACGGAGCAGAGGGAAAACTTATAGTAAATCCAAAAGAGAAGACAAAGAAGGTATTTAATTCAAAATTAAAGAGTAGAAGTGCGGAATTTAGAAAAAACCAAAAAAAATCCTGGGGACCAGCAGTTTGTCGAAACGGTACTGTCGTTGAAGTAATGGCAAATGTAAGTTGTCGTAAGGATGTTGAATTTTCAATAGAAAATGGTGCTGATGGAATAGGACTTTTCAGAATAGAAAACATATATCTTTCAAGGAAACTGCCGCCATCTGCAACAGAATTACATGATGAGATAGCCAAAGTGATTGCTCCGGCACAAAATAAACCTGTTACAGTCAGACTCCTTGATATAGGTGGAGACAAAAAATTAACATATCTGAATAGTGTTGGTGTTGATGATTCCTTTTTAGGGCGCAGGGGTATCCGTTTTCTTCTGGAATATCCGGAATTACTATATACACAGTTTAATGCCCTTATAAGACTATCCGAGAAATTTAATATAAAAATACTGGTTCCAATGGTTACATTCTGGCATGAAATGAAGATAGTAAGAGAAATTTTTGAAGAAATAGTTCAGTTAACAAATTGTAAAAGAAAAATATTACTTGGAGCCATGATTGAGACACCCGCAGCAGCCCTTTGTGTTTCGGATTTTTTACCATACGTGGATTTTTTCAGTATCGGAACCAATGACTTAACACAGTACACAATGGCGGCTGGAAGAGAAAATCATACGGTAATAGATTATTTTCTGGATAATCATCCAGCTATTTTCAAATTAATTGATTCCACAATGAAAAATGCAGGTCAAGTGCCAGTTTCATTGTGTGGTGAATTAGCATCAGAGATAAATATGTTGAACTTGATTATAAGTATTGGTATAAAATCGATTAGTGTAGCTCCATCATTTATTCCCGATATTAAAGAAGCAATTAGATCTATATAAATTCTTCAAAAAATAATCTTGTTCTGAATGGAGAACGATAAATTGACAATGGGCTTGCAGGAATAATGCTGTCTAATAATATGTCTTGTGTGGTTATTGATATTCATCTCTATCGCAATGGTTATTGATGTTTATTAAAATACCGACCATTCCTTTGGATATTGCATTGTCCAAGACTGTTGGGCGGTATTATGTTGAGTCCATCGGGACATTATGTCCAGAGATGTGGTTATCGAGTGTATTGACTGGACATGCTCAATGAACTAAGTTGGAATCATTGAGCAAAATAAATATGTTATAGGGTTTAATCTATTTGAGTGATTTTTTCAATCTTGAGAGCACCAAGGTGCTGGTATCTTGTAGTTTTCCGTTTTGTATCGATGTCAATGAAAATCTTTCTGGCTTGAAGAGGTGTTAAACCTGTTGCTTCGCAAACTGATTCTGGATGCATATTATTATTTTTTGCAAACAAACAGAGATCCATTTTCTGATAAGGCAGAGCGAAATAAAATTCTTCCTGAGTTTGTTCCAGAGGGTAAGTGTCTGTCGTTGGGGTTCTGTTTCTTATTTCTTCAGGTATTCCTAAGGATTTTGCCAATTCATAGACCTGTATTTTATATAGATGAGCAATTGGTTTAAGATCAGCTGAACCATCACCCGATTTTACAAAAAAACCCTGATCATATTCCAGACGGTTGGGGCTGCCTGCTACAGCAAAGTTGAATTTATCCGCATAATAGTACTCAAGCATTTTACGAACACGTTGTTTGAAATTTGTTGCTGCAACCAGGTTCAGATAGGAATCGTGTGTCATTCGTTTACGGTAAACATTGTTGTTATTGTCTTTTACAATGAGTGAAAAGATCTGATATCCAATGGTGCTGGTATTTTCAGGAAGAGCAATTTTGAATGGGTAATTAGGTTGATATTGTGGAATTAATTGTCTGATTGCCTCGTTTTGTCGATTGTAACAACCTGTTGCTGACAGTATTTCGGTAATGTCATGATCTATAAGTTCCATGCCCAGATGAGATGAAAAAAGTTTTGCAAGGCGGAATGTATCTTCAGAGGTATGCCGTTCTGGCATAAACAGGCCTTTAACTCTTTCACATCCGATGGCTCTGGCACATAATGCCGCAGTTACACTACTGTCAATACCTCCGGAAAGGGCAATAATAATGCCCCTTCGTTTGAGAACAGAGACAAGTGATTTCTGAATGAAACTGCATATACGTTCTATTTCTGATGTACAGTCGATCTGCAAGACATTAAAACCTATCTGATTTACATTTTCTGATACTGAATTGCTGTTTGATGGTAATGGAGGCATGTTTAAACTCCTTGGTATTATGACCCTGTTGTTTTTTTTCGTTTAATGTAGCTGACCAGGTTATTAACTGAATCGAGATTTTCCGGTGTCAGATCTTCATCATTAACAGTAATCTTAAATGTTTGTTGAATAAAATTTACCAATTCCAATACTCCGGTTGAATCTATTATACCTCTTTCCATAAATGAGTCTGCATTTGAATATTTAACAGCATCAGAATTCATAAGGAAATTCCTGTTAACAAAATCAATGATTGATAATTGCAAATTGGTGTCGTTTTCTAACATAACTGCCTCATTTCAGGTTTACTTATCTGTCTTGGTGTTCTTATTATTAATTCCTTTCAAATCGTATGCCGTTACATCGTTTAATTTTTGTAGGTAATCAAGATAAGCCTTATTGGTTTTAAGCCAATTTCTGATAATTGATTTTCCGATAATTTTCATCAAAACCGGATAAAAAGATTGAGGGTATAAATGTGGATAAAAATGCTTAAATGAACCTAACAGAGAGAAAAAAAGAACATAAAGAAAATTCTTTACTGCATGTAAATAGGAATAAAAGGAGCTGAAACAGTATATCATTCCCTTTTGGAGTTCTACAGGTGACATATGTTTTGGTTTAAAAACAACATGCAATCCGTCGTAAAGGCTCCAGTTTTTGTGCAAAAGCCTTCCGGATTTTTCAAAATTTTGAAAAACTTCAGTTCCTGGTAAAGGAGTAAGAATGCTGTATTGGACAAAATCAAGATGTTTTTGTTTGCTGAATTTAGATGTTGATTTAAATAGGTTAGTTGAATCTGGATCATTTCCAAGCATAAACATGCCATGTACCTGAATTCCGGCTTTTTTAAAACTACTGATTGCATTTGTTATATCATTGATTCCCTGGCTTTTACGCATTTCTTTGAGAGTTTCAGGATTGATCGATTCAAAACCAATAAAAACGATTCGGCATCCGGCTTCATACATTTTAGGAGCCAGTAGGGGATCCCGGGCAGCATCTACTCTGACCTGAGCTGTCCAGTTGCGTTTGAATCTGTATTTCAACATTTGATCCAGTAATTTATGTGTTCGTGAAGTATTGGCAGAAAAATTATCATCAACGAAAAAGATCCAGTCACGTTTGTAGTTAAAAATTTCATCTATAATACGTTCAGTACTCTGGAAACGGAAATCTCTGCCGAACATCTGAGTTACTGAACAGAAATTGCAATCATATGGACACCCCCGTGATGTCATTACAGGCCAGACATGAATTCTGGAATTATCTTTAACGATTGAAAAATCAGGTATGGGTATAGAATCCAGATTTTCAATACGTTTACCTTTAATAATATGTTTGTTGTTTTCTCCATTAATTACAGAAAGAAATTCTTCTTCAGCTTCTCCGCAAATTACCTGATCAAAATCTTCATGTGTTTCTTCAGGAAGCATACTGGCATGTATACCTCCAACTAAAGTTCGAGATGGTAAATTGTGACTTTTTCGAATCTTGCGGTATTGTCTGGCGATCGAACGACCTCTATTAAATGTTGCAGTTATACAACTGACACATAAGATGTCTGCATCTAGTAGTTCATTTTCAGTGATTTGTCTTTTTAGAATGTTTTCGTTAAGAATTATAACAGGATAACCAGCTTGTTTTGCAATAGTACCAAGATAGACAGGTCCTAATAACGGAATAGTCATGAATTTGGCAAATACATTAGATGGTGCGCCGGCTGGTTCAACAAAAACAATTTTGTTTTTTTTCATTCATATTCCCTTCATGTTCAGTAGTTCTGATGTTCAAACAAAATTTGTACCAACATTGTGCACAACAAAATGTCCTTTTGGAACAACAGTTGCAAATAATTTGCAATCAGATCTGAATAAAACAACCGTATGAGGAGGCTGACTTCTTGAAAGTATATGAAAAGCTCATGATATATCTGACAATAACTAATGTAAAGAGTAGAGCAAATTATGAGTGATGAAAAAAACATATTTATTCCAGGAGAAACTCATTCAGATGAGGAAAAGTTATGGTATAAAGACGCAATTATTTACGAGGTGCACGTACGGGCATTCAGAGACAGTAATGGTGACGGGATAGGTGATTTTATAGGTCTGAGAGAAAGACTTGATTATTTGCAGGATCTTGGTGTAACAGCCATATGGTTGCTTCCATTTTATCCGTCACCATTGCGTGATGACGGGTATGACATTTCAGATTATTTAAACATCCATTCTGATTATGGTACTATACGTGATTTTAAGGAGTTTTTAAAAGCTGCACATAAAAGAGGTATAAATGTTATTGCTGAACTGGTTCTTAATCATACATCATCAGAACACATTTGGTTCAAGCGTGCCCGAAGAGCAGAGCCACAGACCAAAGTTCGTAATATGTATGTATGGAGTGAAAATCCGGATAAGTATAAAGATGCCAGAATAATTTTCAGTGATTTTGAATCGTCTAACTGGGCGTGGGATCCTGTTGTCAGGTCTTATTACTGGCACAGGTTTTATTCCCACCAGCCGGATCTTAATTTTGAAAATCCTAATGTTCATAAAAGCCTTATCAGAGTAATTGACTTCTGGTTTAATTTGGGTGTTGATGGGTTACGACTGGATGCAGTACCTTATCTGTATGAGGAGGAAAATTCAAATTGTGAAAACTTACCACAAACTCATGAATTTCTAAAGAAACTGCGTGCTCATGTTGACCAGAAATTCCAAAACCGGATGTTGCTTGCAGAAGCAAATCAATGGCCGGAAGATGCTGTTGCATATATGGGCAATGGTGATGAATGTCAGATGGCTTTTCACTTTCCACTTATGCCCAGAATGTTTATGGCTATTCAAATGGAAGATAATTTCCCTATTATCGATATTTTAAGATCAACTCCACCTATTCCGTATTCATGTCAGTGGGCGATGTTTCTTCGCAATCATGATGAGTTGACATTAGAAATGGTGACAGATGAAGAACGGGATTATATGTACCGGGTGTATGCCAGGGATGCGCGTGCAAAGATCAATCTTGGTATCAGAAGAAGGCTTGCACCACTGCTATCAAATGATCGGCGAAAAATTGAGTTGATGAACATTCTTCTGTTCTCTCTTCCCGGTACTCCCATAATTTATTATGGAGATGAAATTGGAATGGGTGATAATTACTATCTGGGTGATCGAAACGGTGTTAGAACTCCCATGCAATGGGGACCAGATCGCAATGCAGGTTTTTCTGATGCCAATCCCCACAAATTGTTTTTACCAGTGATAATTGATCCCGAATATCATTATGAAACTATTAATGTAAGA
>JAAYEB010000133.1 GCA_012728995.1 Fibrobacter sp.
AAAGACAGAATCAGTTCCAACAGTGTCTTTTTCGTTTTTGATCCATAAAAAGCTGAGCTGTTCTCCTGAAGTTTCAACACTCAGGTATAGCTCTTTTTTAACGATAACCTCAACTGTATCTTCAAGATCACCGGTAATTTCTGGAACAGCAAGCACTCTCAGAAAGGCTTCTCTGGTTGTGTCTGTGCCATATCCATTCTCTATTACGCAATAATATATTGACGAATCATAAGAGACTGAAACACTGTTTCTTGAAACAGTTGGATAATTGGCACCTGTTACTGGTTTTCCGTTTCTATACCACTGGTACTCAAGAGGTGGTGTGCCGGCTGCAAGAACCGAAAATTCCAATCTCTTCCCTTCACCTATTATCAAGGTGTCAGAAGGTTCTGTCAAGATCACTGGCGGCGAAGCTACTTTAATGGTAAAAACACTGTCCATAAATAAGCCAGTGCTGTCTGTAACCTTCACCCGAATTGAATATTCGGTTTTTGCGGTATCGTAATTCAGGATCACCCTGTTTTTCAATGTATCTTCTGCGATAATGAATAATTCATTATCATCATCACCTTCTCCGTCTACCAGTACATAATCGTATACATTTTGTTCCGGATCTAAACCTTCAAAAATACCGATTACAGTTGGATTTGATCCTGAAAGAATTGTGTCATTGGAAAGTGTAAGCAGGTAAGGCGGTTCAGGTACATCAATTACTTTGATTTCGAACTCATTTTCTACAGTTAATCCGCCCCGGTCGGTTGAGCGTATTTTTATTGTGTATAAGGAATTTGAATCATAATCCAGTTCTTGTGAAGTATAAAGTGAGTCGTTGCTTATATCAAACATGTCCTCATCAAAGCCGCTCACAAAACTGTAAGTAAAGGAATCGTTAATGTCGGGATCAACAGTTGAGAGTGTTCCGATAAAAGCAGGTGGAATACTGTTTTCTTCAATCTCATTATTTGAAAGAATCAGGGAATCGGGTTGTTCATTCACATCCCGTATATGGATTACGATTGTTGTATCAAATGACAAACCACCAGTATCAGTTGTTCTGATTTTGATGTTATATGTGCCTTTAGTTTCAAAATCAAAAATTTCAGATGTGAAAATTGTATCATTACTGATAGAAAAAAAATCATTGTCGTCAAAACCACTAACGAACTGATAAATAAATGTTTCTCCGTCCAGATTCGGATCTACTGTACTTAGAATACCTGTAAAAGTTCCTGCCGGCATGTTTTCGTCGATGGTATCATTAGAAATAGTAATGTTCTGGGGGGGCAGATTAAGCGTTTCCCAGGCACCGGCATCCGGTGCCATACGCCGCATATTGCTTCCGATATCTATGGAAGGAGCAACTGAAGAGGTACCATGGTTTTTGGCTGATGATGAATCTGTAATACGCCAGTCGGACGGTTTTTCCCGATATGGATGAGGTGTAACTGTGTATCGTGGATTGGTTTGCCGTATGCAATAATCACCATACCCTGACAGATATTGATTTGTTATTGAATATGTAGTGTAGGATTTGAGTGTAGCACCGTTGCTGTTGTTTGGAAAAATAGTCGGGTTATTGCTGAAAATGCAGTTTTTAATTGAGAGATTGCTGTTGTTCGAAATTTGGCCCGGCATATCGAAAACGATGTTATTGTTATCAAACGTACAGTTCGTTATGGAAAAGTCTGTTTTCGAGTAATTCTCATCCCAGAATTCCACATGGATAAGCCCTTTGTTCAAATTGTTATTCACAAATAGACAGTTTTCAATTCTTATTTCACTACTACGCTTGTCTTTAAAAACTATAAAATATTCATCTGTACAATCTTTAATAACACAGTTGGTAAAACTATAAATTCTTTTTTGAGATTGTCCCTGAGCCTCAAATCTTGAAGATGAAGTTATGGTTACCCTTTCAAAATGTATATCTTTTGCTACAAATAAACTGTAATATCCTGAAGCGGTATGGTTAATAACAGGGAAGCTGTCCGGATCGTATTTTTCGCTTTTGAAGGTAATGGATGGCATATCTCCAATTACTGAACTTACAGATCGGGACATAACAAATGTATCCAGCTCATTACCGGCAAGTATGACTGTATCTACTCGTAAACCTTGATTGCCAATAGCATATAAAACATTGTTAAGAGTTGTATCATTTCCGCTTGCATCAGGATAAACTCTTACTGTAACAGTGCTTTGGGCCAGAACTTGCGCAGAGAAAAGGAAAAAGGACAGGAGAATCCAACTGATATATTTAATATTTGCCGTTATTCGCATATACCCTTCCGGACTACATCTTTAAACCAGTAAAATGTATGTACACAATTGATCTAAAGGTTGTAAACTTATACTGCAGTTTTTAGATACTGCCTTGATTACAAAAACATTGATTTCTAAAGAATTCTGTCAGTATAATATAAAAACTGCCTCAAATATTACCACTAGTATTTAAATACCTGATAATGCTCCAGTCCAAACCAGATTTTCAGTAGACAGACGCATGCACTTTTTAAAGTACTCCAGGTTTAACAGTCGGACCATTAAAGACCTTGTTTAGTTATTCATGGCAGTAAAAAGATTTTAGGAGGAACAGTTCTGAAATTACTTTCAACACATCTGTCATATATATAGTGTTTAAAAACTGTATAAGGGTTTAAACAATGTTATCTGAAGAATTGGTGATCATTGATTTCTGAATTTATTGTTTAAACAAATTAGAGAGATGGTTTGATTACACCAGCCGCAAAATCCCGACAATAAACAATATTGATTAATTGTTTTTTCCATCTGAGTATTAACACAATAAAAGAATTTGGATTACAACAGGCCGTACTGAAACTATTAACAGGTCTGGCATGTTTGAATGGACAATTACAGGTTGCAGCAATGACAGGAAATTGAAGAGTTGCCCTGGTACTTAATACAGACCACATCCATGCAAATATCATGAATAGCAAGTATTTGTTCTTAGAAAATCTTAACTGAAAAATCTGCACAATTTCAATTCTTTGAAATACATTTTTGTCGTTTAACTTTATTATTTTCCTGAATATGTGAAAATTTATCTGGTTTCAGATATAACTGTTTCACCTTTTTTACCAGATCATAAAAGAAATCAATTCCTCCTTTTTCTACTATTTCGTATTTGCCTCTGTCGTAGACAGATCCGGGATCTCCGGTTATGATAATTGAAGGAATGTTTTTATAAATCGCAGAAACTGATTCCAGCAGTTCTACGCCAGTCATTTCCGGCATTCTGTAGTCGGTAATAATTACAGATGGTTTTAAACCCTGTTCGATTTGGTGAAGAGCTGCAAGCGGAGATTCAAAGACAACTATATTTTTGAATCCGGCCTTTTCCAGAAAACATTTCATCAACTCTAATGTTATTTCCAGGTCTTCTATCAATATAATCGAACCCTTCATCTGTACCTCCTTTAATAAAACAGGGTGTATTTCTTCAGTTTTTAGAAAACTGTTTTCAGGTTATTGAAAAATTTACCTGCCCGAAAAACACTGCTTTTACAGATTTTATTGGGCAGGGGAGCGGGAGATGCGATTATACACTCCCTGGGATTTACATACCAGCCAATAGTAACAGGCTAGTTCAAGGCTTTTAAAATCGTTTATCAGAAAATGAATAGTTTTGATTGTTGCACAACTGTGTGTAAGTCACATCTTTGATCCGGCAAGAAAAGAAAGTTGATTTCTTTTCAAGTAGAGCATAAATTATTATTAATCATCACAAGAACCAAGTCCATAAGGCTGGTCTGGTTTTTCCTTGTTATAAGTTTCGCGTGCCGCGTCTGCTGCACTTCTGTATTCATGATCCGGTATTGTTTTTATGGCATTAATTATACTGTCGGAAGCATGATGGTTGTTTGCGTATTTAACTATCTCATCCTTTTGGGCAGGAAAATTTAATCCTTTAAGAAACTGTTCGACATCAATTGGATTTACATTGTTTGACATACTCCTATCTCCTTGAATAATTTGGATAAATCGTATCATCAATTAATGTATCAATTTAAGTGCCAAAACTTATAAATGGGGAAGAGAATGAAAGAAGCAATGCTTTATGAAAAGCTGGATAACTTCGCTGTTCACTGTTACTTATGTGCTCATCAGTGCGTTATACAAAATAAACATCTCGGATATTGCAGGGTTCGCAAGAATATTGACGGAAAGCTTTTTTCACTTAATTATGGAAAACTGATAGCTGAAAATGTTGATCCTGTGGAGAAAAAACCACTATATCATTTTTTCCCCGGAACCAAATCATATTCTGTTGCTTCAGTTGGTTGTAATTTCAGGTGTGGATTTTGTCAGAACTGGCAGATTTCTCAGGTTTCAGAAACAGATCAATTCGGTAACTGGCGTAAGGATGTAACTTCATATCAGATTGTAGAACAAGCAGTTAGAAGCGGTGCTAAAAGTATTGCTTTTACCTATACAGAACCAACCATCTTTTTTGAATATGCTTACGAAACTGCAAAAATTGCCAAAGAACAAGGTTTGTATACAATTTTTGTAACAAACGGCTATATGAGCACGAAGGCTTTAGATCTGATTAATCCTTTTTTAGATGCATGTAATGTTGATTTAAAGAGTTTTTCTGAAGTGTTTTATAGAAAAATCTGTTCTGCACATTTAAAACCGGTACTGGATAATATTAAGCGTTTAATCGAAAATGATATCTGGGTTGAAATTACTACACTGCTTATTCCTGGTAAAAATGATTCCGAGGATGAAATCGAACAGATTGTGAAATTTATAAGCAGTATTGATAAGGATATTCCATGGCATGTTTCCCGTTTTTTTCCAAACTATGAGTTTTCAGATTTTAACATTACTCCTGAACCTGTTATCAAAAATGCACTTGATATAGCATCAAGATACGGACTTAGATATGTTTATCCCGGAAATATCAGATCAGACAGAATTGATACTTTTTGTTATAACTGCGGTAAAAAAATAATTAAACGTTCTGATGGATACATGGTTGGAAAAATTGATCTGAAAGATGGTAAATGTCCGAAATGTTTAAAAGAGATAAAGGGTGTATGGGAAAACAAAAAGGAGTAAAAAAAGAAAAAGGGAAGGGTGATTGGTATGAACGCAAGGTTACATAATATATATTATGCGACATTTAATTTGGCGAAACTGCACAGTATAGACGTTTTTTGCAACATTCCCCATAGAATAAACCCTCTTGTTAAAGTTCTTGGAAATCATGGCCGTTACAAATAAATACTTGCTGTATCTTAACAGAATACAGTTTTTTCTACTTAAAATCACAAATATTATTTCAATTTATTATATTTATAGGACAACAACGGATCGTTTGTCATAAAAACGGTTAACCAAAGGGCGTTTCATGAAATTATCCAGACCAAAATTTAGTTCGTGGAGTTTAGGCACTCTCCTGTTTATCCTGTTTGCATGTATTTCCAGTTCAGGCCAGAGTACACCACCGGATTCAATCATCAAGATTGGTGTTACTTTCTACGATTTCCATTCCGATGGTTCAAATCCGGAATTTGAAACACCTCACAGAAGTGGCGTATACAAAGGAATGGTTGATACTCTTCTTGATGATGAGGGAAAACCACAGTTGGGAGATTCAATTTTTTTAAACCGTTATATCAAATACTGGTATCGGGATTGGAAAAGTGAAAATGGCGGAGAGGGAGACTCTACTCAGCCTTCATACAGTTGCACATCAGGATGTGGCAATGAATACACTTCTGTAATGGTTTATGACACCATTGATTCTGTAGGCCATGATACTGCATTTAAAAATCTGGTTTTTGATGATACGCTTATTTTTCATTATAATGAGAGAGAAAATTATTATGAATTTTCTCATAATGAGTTTTTTCCCCTGAATGGCAAAGGTTTTGGAAATGAGATACGGGGACGAAGTAATAACTACTCATTCACTATGGAACTTCATCATGAATTTACCAAAAAGGACAGTATGCATTTCAAATTCAAGGGTGATGATGATGTATGGGTTTTTATTGATGGCAGGCTTGTACTGGATCTTGGTGGGATTCATAATCAGGTAGAGGACTCAATTGATCTTGATACATTTGATTTTCTTGAAAATGGAAAGAGGTACACTCTTTCATTTTTCTATGCAGAACGTCATACTTCTGATGCGCATATACGTATAACTACAAATATTTTAAATCCACAGCCCGATGATCTCAACCTGAAAGCAGAACCAAGTACGACTGTTCCAGTATTCGAGCCAGTTTATCTCAGCGGTGAAGTAAAGAATACTGATGGAGAACTGGTTGACACTTTATTTAAATATATTGAGTGGCGTTTTATTGATAGTGCAGGTAATCCCCAGTCAGCTCTCAAAAATAATGGTGATGGCTCAGCAATACTTGTACCCGAAATGCCTGAAAAACTGGTTGTTATTGAAGGATTCATTCCTCTTGATGATGGAGATACTCTTTTTGATACGTTGGAGATATGGGTTACAAAAGGTCCTCCTTATAAAGTGTGGATTGAACCACGCCCTCCGGATACGTCTGAAGAAGATATGCTCAGAAATCCTCAACATGTTGATACTCTCATCATCACTGATAATATGACAAGTACTGAAGCATACGCTGTTGTACGTGATATTACAGGTTATTATTTAAGAATGGCTGATCCAGTTTCTACAGAATGGACATCAGTAGATTCCTCTGTAGTGGTTCCCAAAGGAGAAGAAGGAAGAAAGTACCATGGAATTATAGAACGTATAATAATGGAATCTGAAGATTCAACATTAGTTATTGCGCTTGAACCAGGTCTGGTTTCTGATTCTGTGCTGGTAAAAGCTGTTCCCTATCACATAATACAATTAATACTGGTTGATCATGGCACTTTTGACATAGTAGATTCGATCGTTATGTATACCGACAGTTCGGCTACTTACGATGTGTATGGTGTTCCATCTACAGTTAATCCTGATGATCGTGACAAACCGGAAAACTGGGTACGTACAAATGTAAAATGGGATGTCATTTCCGATTCTACAGAACTCATATTCGAATCTCCATTAAAGGAATATTCTTCTTATTGGACATGTTCTCCGGATACTCCCGGAACTGGAACATTGGTTCTTACCAATCCGGATGATGAGCGTACTCCTCAGTTGGATGTGCCTGTAAAATTTAAAAGATCTCCTCCAAGTTCTGTCGAAATCCGATTAATTTCAACAGAATCAGAACTGATAGCAGGAAAAACCTTACGTGCTGAAGTTATAATCAAAAATTTTGATGGACGGATTCCCGGGCTCTATTGCTTTGGTGATAGTGGTGATGATCCATCAAAGGTTATTTACTACGACACAATGCCTACTGGTGCAAAACGTCCAGAGCCAATAATAACTGTTGATGAGGTGACAACAGACCTTAACACAAACTCTTCAAGGATTATTAACCATAATCAGTGTTTTTCCGATGGAGTCGATACTATCGAGTTTGTGCTTTATTATGCTCCGTTAAATTGGAGAGACAGTTTACATCAGATTAGTGTTATATTAAATGAAGAGCTATCAGCCAAAACCATACCCTTCCGTTTACGGGCAGATGCCATTACTGATATTGAAATAACAGATAATAATCGTATTCCAATTGACTCCATTCACCTTATCTCAAGCCAGGAACAGTCAATTACTGTTTATGCTACCGGTTATGACAAATTTGGTAATGAAACATTTCCTGTAAGCAGCAACTGGTCTACAAACGGAACTCTTAAGCCTGAATCCCATTATGGTCTTAATTTTTTTCTGGATTCAAAAGATATTACAATTGATCAAAATGGAAACTTATGTGCATCATTAGATTCAATCAGTGATTGTGTACCGGTGTTTATAAAAGGCCCTGGTGCTAATGTGGTAGAAGCCATAACCCGTGATGCCAATGGTAATGGTTATCTTGATCGTATAGACCTGATTTTTGATAAACCGGTTGACCTTGCAGATCTGGAACAATCCGGATTTGAAATTGTCAGGGAGAATAATATGTGGCAGATTGAATCAATCGTTCCCCTTAAAGGTGATAAAACAGGTTATTCTCTAATCTTTTCAGAGATTAAGAACAAAATCCCTCAGACTTCATGGAATCTTTTTATATCCATATCCGGGTTTGGTGATGTTAATGAAGTTTATCGAATGCCTACCAGGGATGGCGCACCTCCTGTCGTATGGGAAGTCAAGAAGATTACAAAATCTTCAAAGCATGTAGAGGATACTGTTAAAATTAAATTAACCGAACCGATTCTGGGTGGCGAGGGTGCTCAATTTAGTCTCTTTTCCGTTCCAGAATCTGTTTTTAATGTTTATGTCAGGGAAAACGACGGGAGTTTTACTGTTATACCTCTTTTTGAAGGTATTCCCAATTTCAAATCTATTAGTAGCAAGCAGGATCAACTGGTATTGATAATGACAAATGGTAAAGATCTTACAGGAAGTCACTGGGTCAATATCAAGTACGAAAATATGCCGTTAAGGGATTCGGATGGCAATTTCCCGGATCACATGAATCAGAAAGTAAATGTAAAGGTCGAAGGAAGTGGTATAACGGTGGATCCTGTACCCAATCCAATGTCTCCGGGTTATTATTTTTATAACTCTTCAGAGATTCAGTTGTGGCACAATCCTAATGCCAGACAATGGGCAAAAACCGTTGGTACAGACTTGATAGTAACGCTTGTTGCTCCAGCTCCGGGTGATTCTGTTTCGGCTTATCTTAAAATCTATGATGTTGTAGGTAATTTGGTTAATTATCAGAACACAAATGATTTGATGAAAGATTTTCCCACAAATGTCACTGACTCTACTACTATAGTGGAAATTGAAATCTATTGGAATGGTGCTGCTAAAAACGGAATGCTTGCTTCACCGGGCGTATACAAATATGTATTTTTTGTCGAATATCGTGGGAAAAATCCTAAAAAGCTGGATCCTATTATCGGATTTATAGGGGTAAGCAAAAATAACCGCAATAAGTAAGATCTAAACAAACAGTGCTGGTTTCCGACAATGATTGTCAGGA
>JAAYEB010000010.1 GCA_012728995.1 Fibrobacter sp.
CTAAATACGACTCACTGATTAATCCCGACTTCCCGTCGGGATACCAACTGAGCTAATTGTTCAAAGACCTAAACACGACCCACTGATTAATCCCGACTTCCCGTCGGGACACCAACTGAGCTAATGGTGCAAAGACCTAAACACGACTCACTGATTAATCCCGACTTCCCGTCGGGATACCAACTGAGCTAATTGTTCAAAGACCTAAATACGACTCACTGATTAATCCCGACTTCCCGTCGGGATACCAACTGAGCTAATTGTTCAAAGACCTAAACACGACCCACTGATTAATCCCGACTTCCCGTCGGGACACCAACTAAGCTGATTGTGCAAACAACTGTTAATTATTACTAACGAGTCTATAAAATAATATTCCGATACATGCTCAGGCAAAGTGAAACACAGAAAACATTCATGGAATACGGTTTGCCTTTTTAATATTAGAATCTGTATGAAAAGTTGTCGGGGGTAAAATGTTTGGAAAACCAATATCATTATTTAAAATTCTGGGATTTGAACTGAAAATAGACCTAAGCTGGATAATAATTGCAGTTTTAATAACATGGTCACTTGCTGAAGGCGTTTTTCCACTTCATAATAAATCGCTTTCCAAGTTCATTTATTGGATAATGGGTGCAGCAGGCGCGATAGGCCTCTTTCTTTCGGTAATATTTCATGAGTTATCACATTCTGTTGTAGCCAGAAAATTTGGGCTGCCAATGAAAGGTATAACGCTTTTTATTTTCGGCGGGGTTGCAGAAATGGATGAAGAACCTCCAAATCCGAAAGCTGAATTTTATATGGCCATTGCAGGACCATTAGCTTCAATTTTTCTTGGATTGTTTTTGTTAGCATTAAACTATCTTGGAAATTTATGGACCTGGAATGTATCTGTAAAAATGGTTTTATCATATCTTGGTACAATTAACTTTATTCTGGCAGGATTCAATCTTATACCAGCATTCCCTCTTGATGGTGGAAGAGTTTTGCGATCGTTTTTGTGGCATCGAAAAAAAAATTTAAGATCAGCTACACGAATAGCATCAGGCATCGGTATTGGTTTTGGTACATTTCTTATTTTTTTGGGAGTTTTCCTGGTTTTAGCAGGTGGAATGATTGGAGGAATCTGGTGGGTAATGATAGGAATATTTCTTAGAAATGCTTCTAAAATGTCTTACCAGAGTATACTTATTAAAACTTCTCTTGAAGGAGAACCGATACAACGTTTTATGAAAGAAAATCCGATTGCAGTATCACCTTCTACAACTATTGAAGATCTGGTTGAGAATTTTATTTACAAATATCACTTCAAGATGTATCCTGTTATGAAAGGTTCAAATCTGTCTGGATGTGTCAATCTTGAAGATATAAAAACAGTTCCAAGGAGTAGCTGGAGCGAGTATACTGTTGACAAATTAATGAAACCTTGTACTAGTGATAATACGATAAAAATCACTGATAATTCTGTTAAAGCACTTTCTGTCATGAGTAGAACCGGTAATGCCAGCCTTTTGGTAGTGGATAAAAAAGGGAATTTGGCAGGAATGGTTATTCTTAAGGATCTTTTAAAATTCCTTTCAATCAAATTAAATCTCGGAGAAATGGAAGAATAATACTCACCATAAACAGTAACCCGATAAAAGCATTAATTGACAATCGGCTTGACGGTAAGGTGTTAACCCAATTTATTTGAATGGCAGCCCAAGGATTATGGCAGGTGTTTATGTAGTCGATTAGTAATTGAAATTATCCAGCGCTGAAGCAATTGTCATATAATTGGTAGTTAATAATACTTTAAACTGTCGAAAATAAGTTGCATGAATTTTGCATTAACAGTTTCGGATATTGTTATACAGATATTTAATTGCAGGTTAATGCATAATGGAATCCTTTTATGAGAACTTCAGGAACAGTACCTTTAATTCTGAGCCGGTTCGATACTTTTCAGACATTTATGAATCTTGTAGAGCTGGTTTTATAAATGAAATAGGCCATATCGCACATTTTTACTCAAGAATAAAAATAAATTACTGTTCATTGCATTGTTTTTATGGAGATAATCTTTTAATCGATTATGCATGTCTATACCCGGCTGAACCAAAAAATCTTATTATACTTACTTCTGGAGTCCATGGTATTGAAGGCTTTACGGGTAGTGCAGTACAACGAATGTTTATTCGAGAAATTATTCAAAAAATTGATACCCGAAAAACAGGCTGTCTAATAATACACGGTATTAATCCCTGGGGTATGAAACATTTCAGAAGAGTTACTGTTAACAATGTAGATTTGAATCGTAATTTTGACACATCAATAAAATTATTTACAAAGTTCAATTGCGGTTATGCAAAGCTGAACAAATTGCTGAACCCAAACAGTAAGGTAAATAAAACGAATGCACACTTCGGTTATTTTATACTTGCAGCAATATTCAACCTTATTAATTGTAAAAAAAGCTTGTTGCGACAGGCAATGCTTGAGGGACAATACAGTTTTCCAAAAGGAATTTATTTTGGAGGAAACAGTTTTGAATGCCAAAAAGATATACTGCAAAAACTGATAATAGAGAAAGTTAAAAATTACGAAAAAATACTTTTTATTGATCTCCACACCGGATATGGACCATGGGGAAAACTTCAGATTTTTGGGACAAAAACAAAAAATAAATCTTACAAAGACTACATCAGCTCTGTTTTTAAAAATCAAAAAATAGATTGGCCAGAGGATAAAAAATTCTTCAGCAATAAAGGAGATTTGTGTGTTTTGGTCTCAGATATTGTAAAAGATAAGGTTTTAATTCCTGTTTGTTTTGAGTATGGTACAATGAAAAATGATACGGTATTTGGATTACTGAAATCATTGCATACAGTTATTCTTGAGAATCAGGGTTTTCATAATGGATATACAGATAACAGACTGAAAAGAAGAGTGAAGAAATTATACCGGGAACTGTTTTATCCATCGAGTGCAGAATGGAAACAGAAAATAATAGAACAGAGCAGAAACGTGCTTTCAGATTCCTGCGGTAATTTGGAACTTCTGTTCTGAACGTATGTCGTAATCTCGATAAAAAAACAGGTGATAATTATCAAATGAATGCGTATTGACAAAACAAAAAACATTACAGATCTATAAGCCAATTCGAGTCTGACTGATAGTACCTGCCCGATTTTTGAGAGTATATAAGAGTGAAATCTGGGTAAAACTGATTAACATATTGTAAAAAGCAGGCTGAAATTACTCGGGTTTAAAATGTTATTGTAATATAAACTTACGAGCCATCATGAAAGGGCTGCCCGGTTTATCACATAAAAGAATAATATATTGTCCAGAAGTAAAATGCTTATTGTTAAGCGGTACAAAGGAACTGCTTCTTGGAGAATTTATTTCATACTGAAAAACACGTTGACCGTTTAGGTTGAATATTTCAATTCGTGATGGAAGAAAATTGTTTGCTTTAATTAACAAGCCCTGGTTTGATTGAATAATATCAAAAATATGATGCTTGCGTTTGATGTTTAAGTCTTTTCTTACACTCGAAGTTATTAACGATATGATGTCGTCATCAGGAAGTAAACCGTCTTTGAGTTTTAAACAAATATTATCAAGTAAAAACGTCCCGTTTTTTCCGGGACCAATAACCTCCCAGCGGAACTTGCTGCATTGTTTCAGATCTGGACTATTGTCAATTGAAGACCAGTTTGGTGGATTAAGATCTTCAAGATTAACTTTTCTTTTAATCCAGGTTGATGATCCTGGTAGAGTAATATAACTGTAAGCCAAATTTTTAATATTTTCGGTAGGTAAAACAAAATTAAATGAGTCAATATTTCCGGTTGTTTTGTAATCAAAAATTATACTTTCAAAATTTGAAAGATTTATTGTACCGGATTTTCTTAGTGTGGTTTCAATTCCAGCAATCTGATCCACATTAAAGTTAATCTGAATTGCATGTCCGGGATTCCCCACGCCGGCAACTATAAAATCATTAACACTTAGTGGTGAAATATCGGATTTACCACCAGTATTTGTATCAGAAAAACAAGTCCAGGATCCACCTAAATTGTTGAATATTGAACCTTCTTCAAAATTCTGGAATTGAATGATATCGCCAGGTTTAATAATATTATTTTTTTGAGAGCAAAACAGATTAAAAGACAACCTTAATGAATTGAGGGAAATGGATGAATCTAGATCAGGAGAATGCAAATGTGCAAAGACAGTTTCACTGGTGCTCCAGTTTGACCCGCTCCAGAATGTTTTAACAACGGAATCATAACCTTTTAAGGTGTCGAGGTTTCCGGTTGTTTTTCCATTTAAAACCAGTTCCCAATTGATTTTCCGATCAAATTGGGCCTCAAAAAATATCTTGTCCGAAGATTTTGTATACAGGAAATTCTGGTTGGATTTTAAAGGAGACAGGAGTTTAACTGGTTGAGCGAATAAAGAAAAACTCATTGCTATCAGCACAGAAAAAAACTGATTTAACCTTGAACACTGGTACTTTCTTTTGCAAAAAATCATTTGCATCCTTTAAAAGTAGTAACATGATTAACCTTTTAGTATCACATTGAATAAAAATGGTTCATTTGAATAATCTGAGATATTCATGTACTGCAAAGTTTGCCTGGTCAATAGTTTTATTTTCGATCTCTTTTCGAACCGGTTCAATTGCATTTACTCTTGTAGAAAGGGATCGTATACCTGTTCCAATTAGCAAAAGAGCTGTAGCGGGATCTGAGGCTGATTCACCGCAGATTGTTATTTCTTTTGCATGGGCATTGGCGGTTTGCACCAATTGTTTAACCATTTTTAGAAGAATAGGAAGTGATGCTCTGCGGTATTCGTCAAGGTTGCGATTTTCCCTGTCTGCTGCAAAAGCAAATTGAATGAGATCGTTTGTGCCTACACTTAAAAAGTCAAGTTTTTCAATGAATAGAGGAAGCGCCCATAAAACAGATGGAATTTCTACCATTATTCCTAGTTTGATTCGTGATGGATCGAGGCGTTCATGAATACGAATATCATTAATCATACTAATTATAAAATCAAGTTCCTGAACAATGGATATAAATGGAATTAAAACTTTAACTACACCAAATTTACTGGACATCAATATGCTTCTGAGATGATCATGTAACAGTTTCGAATTGTTCAAGAGGTATCTTATTCCACGAGTACCAAGCTGAGGGTTATCTTCCTGTGAAAACTGTAAATAGGATAATGTTTTGTCTGCACCAAGATCAAGTAACCGGATCGTAACAGGGTGCCCCTCTGCACTCTCATGAATTTTTTTATAAAAGGAAACCTCTTCTTCAACAGAAGGTTTTTTATCTAACGACATGTAATAAATTTCTGTTCTAAGAAGCCCAACACCTTCAGCACCTTGCGCAACTGCTTCCCGGACTTCGCCGGGGGTATTCGCATTTGCCTCAATATGTACTCGAACTCCATCCCTGGTAAGACATATATATCTGTATTTAAATGTTCTAATTTTGTTATCAAAGTGATTTCGTTTTTTTCGGTAAGAGGTAATTTCAGATGATGATGGATTGATAATTACCTTCCCCTCAAAACCATCAATAATCAGAGTGCTTTCTGAATGGACCAATGATGTTATTCCTGGAATGTTGATAACGGCAGGAATTCCAAATGAACGTGTAATAATTGCCACATGAGATACAGCACTGGCTTCTTCTATAATAACACCTGCAATTTTTCTGAATTCAAGAAGGGCGATATCGGAAGGAAGCAGATGTTCTGCAATCAGAATAGGATTCCCTTTTCTTATAAGAGGTCTGACACGCACATGCTCTATCTCTAGAAGATTCCTTAACAGACGCTGGTAAACATCTTGTATATCAAGCAAGCGGGTTTTAACAGTTTCATTTTCAATATTTGAAAAACTTTGTTCAATATCGCTAATCTTGATAGAAAGTATATGTTCAACATTTAATCGTTCGTTTTTTACTGTATCCCTGATGCTCTGAAGAAAGGATTCATCGGAAAGAAGAAGTATGTGTGCATTGAAAATATCTGCTATATCTTTTTTACCGCTTTCAACACCTGCTTTTTGAAGACTGTATAATTGCTCTTTACTTTTCTGAACAGAGTTTTGAAGTCGGTTTAGTTCTACATTAAGATTTTCGACTGGGAAAGTATTATTTCTAAGTGATTCTAAATCGATTTGTTTGAATCGGAATGATTTTCCTATTGCTATTCCGGGTGCTAATGAAATTCCGGACAATTCAATTCTCGGATTGTAATTATGATTTTTCGATTTCGTCATCTGCATCCTCAAGAAGTTTTCTGATTATATGCAGTAATTCATTTAGATCAAATGGTTTTGTAACATAATCGTCAGCTTTCAGAATTGATTTTCCAATCAATTTATCCCTTTCGGTACTTTTTGCTGTGAGCATCAATATTTTAAAAGCATTTCCTGCAGGGTGATCTTTAATAATTTTAAGCATCTCCCAGCCATCAAGATCAGGCATAATTACATCAAGAATAATAAGATCCGGCTTTTCATCAAACACTTTTTCCAACGCTTCTTTGCCGCTGATATATGATAAAACATTATAACCTCTTATTGTGAGATTAAATTCAAGAACTTCCAATATATCAGGATCGTCATCTATTACAATTATTTTATAGGATTTCATTTTAAAACCGGAATAATTTAAAACTATTACAATTTTAATACCGAATTATTTCATCATGCCTTTTTTAATAAAAAAGTTTCATATCCATGAAATACTACGGGCAAAAACCGGTATCATTTCCACTTAAAAGTTGAAGCGCTTTAAAAAATAGAAATTAAAGTGGTGTTTTTGATTTATACCCCGGTTTTTCTTTAACATACTTTGGAATAGCGTATCCTGGCATTTTGAGACGAAGTTCCTTTATGAGATTTTTCCCTTTCTTTTCAGATACTTCAAAAAGGCCAGCCCCATTAACCCTGTCTAATTGGTGAAGATAGTAAGGCAATACCCCGTGATCTATCAATGCCTGGGACAAGTTTTTAAGCGATTCAAAAGAATCATTAATTCCTTTTAGCAGAACGGATTGATTTAATAGGACAATATGCCTGCGTTTTAACTTATCCAGAGCATTACTGCAATCTTCCTGTAATTCCTTCGCATGGTTAGCATGAATAACAACAATAACATTTACCTTTTTTTTTGTTTCCGAAATAATTTCCAAAAGCTCATCATTAATCAAATCCGGCATCACTACCGGAACCCGTGTATGGAATCGAATCGTTTTAACCGAAGAAAACTTCTTTATCGTATTAATAATAATGCTGACTTTTGAGGGATCCAGGCAAAAAGGGTCTCCACCGCTTAGAATAACTTCTTGAGTTTCAGTATTCTTTGAAAGGTAGTTTTGAATGGATGCATTAAGACAGGTAAAATCAATGGAATTAAAAGGAAATTTTTGTCTGAAACAGTATCTGCAATGAATCGCACAAGCAGAAGTTGAGATAAGAAGTACCCTGCCCATGTATTTACAAATGATTCCAGGGTAAACAGATGCATCCTTATCTCCAACAGGATCATCATTAAATCCTTCTGATGACACATTTTGGGCCATTCGTGGAATTATCTGCAAAAGAAGTGGATCAAACCAGTTCTTTTTTTCCATTTTCATGACATAACTTGAGCTTACTAAAAATGGGAAAGAGGGTGATTCATCAATATTATATGGTACAGAACTGCTATCCAATAAAAGAAAAGAGAGTAAATCATCTATTTTTCTGAAAAATTTTGACATTATTATAACTTGTGAACCTCAGTTTTTGGGCTGATGTGAAATAAAATAATTTTGAAAAAAGAGAGTCGAACTTTTAAAATTATTGAGAATATTCAAACCGTACTTTATTTTATGCATTGAAAATACTTATCTGAACCAGGCATACCTTAATCATTTTTTAATATTTGGCTGATTAGTCTGATTTTACAGCCGTAAGGATGTAAGAAATTTCCTGATCAGAAGAGGGTTATTTTTAAAACCTGTCAGGTTCAGCTTTTTATAAATTGATAAACCAAAGGAGAATAAACGATATGGGAACCGTTGATACAAGCCAATTCAGGAAAAAACTAAAAGTAATCATTGATGATCAGCCCTGGATTATTGTCGATAACGATTTTGTAAAACCGGGAAAAGGCCAGGCTTTTAATAGAGTTAGGTTGAAAAATCTTCTTACAGGACGAACACTGGACAAGACATTCAAATCTGGAGAATCGTTACAGGAGGCAGAAATATCATCAGCAACAATGCAATATCTGTATAATGATGGCCAGAACTATACATTTATGGATGTTAAAAATTATGAACAGGTAGAAATTCCTAAGGAGAATATTGAAGAGGAAAGAAAATGGCTTCTTGAAAATACCGAATGTGAAGTGCAATTCTGGGGAGAAAGAGTGATCTCAGTTACACCGCCTATATTTATGGATCTGGAAGTAACATACACAGAACCTGTTGTAAAAGGAGATACTGCAACCAATGTCACTAAAAAAGCTACTCTTGAAACTGGTGCTGAAATTAATGTCCCGCCATTTATTGATATTGGCATGAAAATAAAGGTAGATACCCGTACCGGCGAATATTTGCAACGTTCAACAAACTGAGAATTTAACAGTTGTACAATTTGATTTTAATTTCCAGGGATGGTTGTTAAAAGATTATTTGACATGTGTGAGAACAAATTTGTGAGTGAAACAGGTAATTTGACGATTGAAGCAGCTGTTTTCAGGGCTGCTTGTCTGTCAAAAATCAGAGAATTTTTCAGAATCCGTCAAGTTATTGAAGTAGAAACACCGCTGCTTTCCAGAGGGTGTTCTGTTGATTGTCATCTGGATCTGTTTACATCCTGCTATCATCCTAATGGACATATTGACTCTGTGGAAAGTGAGCAGGTTTTTCTGCACTCGTCACCTGAATTCGGAATGAAACGCCTGCTTGCAAAAGGGTTTCCCGACATTTATCAAATATGTAAAGTTTTCAGGAATGGAGAATTCGGACGCATACATAATCCGGAATTTACAATACTTGAATGGTACAGGCGCCAGTTTGACATGTTCGAACTAATAGAGGAAGTTATTGAACTGTGTAGTGCGATTACAGATTCAAAAACAGTAAAGAAATGGTCATATATTCAATTATTCAAGGACTTTACCGGCATAGACCCACTAAAGACCAATTTTTCTGAACTTGCCGACTTATGTCGTTCAAAATCTTTAACCCCAATAACATGGGAAACGGTTACAGATGCTCTTCAGTTTGTAATGTCTGAAATAATTGAGCCTTTGCTTCCAGATGATACATTGTGTGTGGTTTATAATTTTCCAGCTCAACAGGCGATACTGTCTCAACTTGATGAAACTGATTCACGATTGGCAAAACGATTTGAAGTCTATTATAATAAAGTTGAACTTGCTAATGGTTTCCAGGAACTGACAGATCCGGAAGAAAATTTGAGAAGACTGAAAGAAGA
>JAAYEB010000134.1 GCA_012728995.1 Fibrobacter sp.
GCCATTATTTTTTATTCCTGGTATACGGTAATCTGTTTTCTTTCGGGTTTGATATGAATAAAATAGGTGAATTTGAAGTTCGGAGGCAAGGTTTATTTTTAAAAAGGACGGACTATCTTTTTGAGCTATTAAGATTAATAGGTGTTCCGTTTTATTACAATCAGTTAGACGATATTAAGACTTGTGTTTTGATTAAAAACTTCCGATCTTTAAAAGAAAAAAAATAGTCCGTCCCTTTTTTATTTTTTTCATCGTGAGGAAAACATCAGTATTCATGGGGCTGTTGTACAGGGTATCATCTATTTGGCGAATACACGGAAATATCGTCTGGATGCCGATGTTAATTCTTTTACGCTAATAATGTATAATCCAGTGCCCAGTTTCGTTTCCGCAAAGGATACCTCAACCTTGGAATGCTGTGGTTTAAAAGTTTTTCTGTTCACGATACATTTCCCCTGCAGGGAATACACTGATAACTGCAGTGGCCGGGTGTTCCTCGGTATACCATGAAAAGTAACCATATCACGTCTGAGATTAACCGATATCTCAGCTTTCATAAACAGTGACCGGTTCCGCTTGATATCGGTAACTCCAAATTTGACATTCCATAAAACGCTGTCAGACATAACCGCTTTCGCCAGCGGGTTACGAGCAAGGGGTGTCGTATCTATGGCAAATGCTTTGACAGTATATTCACCCGATTCCAGAGAGAACTTGTCAAGTGACAGGGTACCTCCGGTATGTACTTCTTCAGTATCAAGAAACCAGGTAACGGTAATGGTATTCGGGTCAAGATCATAAGTGGCTACTGAGAGTGTGGTCGTATCATCAGGGTAGTTTACAACCAGCATTTGCGGAAAGCTCTCTTTGATCGGAGAAATGCGTGAGTAAAACTGGACAATATGCGCCTCTGTACAAACTTCACAGAACGGCATGCTGAGTGCGCGCATTTTACATCCGTATTTTGGCCGGTACCAGTCTTTGGGTTGGTACATTGCACCTTCAAAAAGTCCAACAACATCCTGATAATTGGTAGTTTCCGGTGTCGGCACAGGAGTTTCCGGAAGGATCCAGCTTGTCCAGGGAATCTCTTCACGTTTTGTTTTTGCAGTGACATTGTACTTTTCGGCTGGTTTTAGGGTATAAGAAGATTCATATTCATCACCAAGGAGCGTGAATGAATGCCCTGTTTCGTGAAGAAAGAGGTCCGTTGAACTCCCGCATGCCGTCACAACACTAATCGCACCACCTGAACCACCATACCTCGAGTCATTAACAATGATACTGACGATGTCGTAATCGGGTACATGCTCGGCAAGCAGATCGTATGCGGCCATTTTATTAGAAAAAGTGACAAGTTGAGGGGTTGTGATGCTGAAGGTAGCATCGAAGTAGGTGTTTTTCTCAATATTTTCATCAGGGTGATCAGCCCCGGAATCTGCAGAGGGCACAAAAATACTCCAGACATTGAAAAAAGATTCATAATGTTTGTATGGAGGATTGTTCAGCACTTCAGCCGTAATGTTCATTACATCATCAATAAACTTTTGTTCCCGGTTTTGAGGATAGGCTTCCGCAAGCATAACAATATTCAAAAGAGCAGTATTTACGCTGTCTCCATGAATGAAACGTAATGTTCCCTCCGCCAATAATGTACCGATACTCAAGAAAATGAACAGGATAGAAGCAATCTTTTGACGGGGATGCTTCAAAATCACTCCCCGGTATTGAGGTTTAAGGGAAAACTGGCTATCAGGGTGTCTTTTACTTCCGCATCGCAAATGACATTTGCCGAAGA
>JAAYEB010000135.1 GCA_012728995.1 Fibrobacter sp.
CTGCCGATGCTGCAATTTGAATGACAGGAACAAACATGATAGTTGACTGGATGATTAGTAAGCTGGAAGAGCTGGCAAGTCAGCCGCGTATTCTCGTAACAGATGCACTCCGTCTTTTACCTGATACAGACGGTTCACTGCACCGGTTTGCCAGAAAAAACAATTTTACAATTATTGTGGCATCTACGAATCTGGTATTTCGTGATTTGTATGAGAAAGCAATATCATCTGATGATGTTGAGAAAATCCTGATCATCGATCGTGCACCACTGCGGCGCAAACAGCAGATGTCTACAAGTAAAGCTCCTCCTCCCTTTTATCCTGATATTTTAGCAGAAATACCGGAAGATGCCCGTATAGCCATTGACCTTCGACAGTTCCTTATCGAAAAAACCGGTGATCATTACTGGCCCGTCGAAATCAATAACCCCAGGTTGGCAAGACTGATTTCATCTAAAATAGATGCAGTATTGTCAGCACATAAAAAGTTAAGATCAATTGAACAGCAACGATTTACAGACAATGATCTTAAAACTATAATCGCATATTCTGCACTTGGTATCCCACAAATTGCATTCAGCATACCACAACCTGAAGATTATTGGAAATTAGGAATGGTGGGCCATGAAGCAATTGAAGAACTGGAAGAGATAGCCCCAGAAATTACAGCTCCTATCCGTGAAGGACTAAGGAATGCCCCTGCACCCTTCCGCTGGTTTGCAGAACGGGATTCGGATATAGTTGTGAAAGTATTTTACCTTGGTGCAATACTTTTACAGCATACATCGCAATGGCGCCTGGTCCTTAAAGCTATTAATAATGATTTTACAGAAATTGATCAGCTTGAGGACACTACAATTGTAGAAGTTGCGCCAAAACTTATCAACTTCAATCCTGCACAGGTTGAAACTGAGGTCAGAAATATTGAAAATGGTTTTTCAAAACAGCAGTTGCAGTTATTTCTGCTCGATGGACTGCACCTCAATTTACCTGCAATGATTCCCAATGTTTTAAAGAATGAAAAATATTCAAATCTGGTGCGTTCCGCAGGGCTCCTTATTGCTCTGGAGGACCTGCTTTCATCGGCACAAAAAATTGACCATAATTCGATACTGGAATTTCTTGAATCAGAGGGGAAAGATGTTCTATGCCTTGCAGATAGATGTCACTCACCTGTCTGGGTAGATATAAAACGGGCTTACCAATTAACAACAGATATTATCAACCTGCAAAGAAAGATGGCAGACTCGTGTAAGGCTCTTTCTGTAAAGCGGAATGAGGATCTGCAGCTTGATTTTTTTCTTAAGACATGGAATAAGGATAGATTAAACTGTGTAGAATATTATATCTCTACATTAGAAAGACTTGTTTGGAGCAATGAATTGCTCCCTGCTGATGAAAATATACTGCCTTCAATGTTTTCAAATTCATTGAATGGTATACGTGAAAAGGCCGGTAAATTATCTGCACGAATCCAGGACCAGTTAATCGAAATCAATAGACGATTTCAACAACTTGTTTACAATAAATACATCTCATGGATGAGAGGTGAAGACGGTGTCATACTTACAAACCGTTTTTTTAAAGAGTGCGTAAAACCACACTGGGATCCAGAGAACGAGAGCGCAGTCTGTTTTGTATTTGATGGAATGCGACTGGATATTTGGGATGAATTATTAAAGCCGCTTATCGAAGATCGGTTTGAGATGATCAATGAGTTTACTGGAATGGCGCTTCTGCCAACAGAAACCCATGTGTCCAGAAAAGCAATATTTGCAGGACTATGTCCGGACGCATTTGATTCTAAAAGTGGCGAAGATGTTCTTC
>JAAYEB010000136.1 GCA_012728995.1 Fibrobacter sp.
AACCGACATCTGTTAGCTTAATTGAATTTAAAAAATTGTTATAAATATAGTAATTGAACAGAAGAAGGATAATAGAAATGATCGTTAAAAACTGTTAAAAAAAAATATTTAATAGATTGTATTTATCTGATTTTCAATTAGTTAGGATTTATGCAGATCTTTGGGTATTTCAAGGATCAGATCAATTTTATCCTGGAGAGCATCTCTTCCAGTTCCTTTTCTTTTTCCGGTTTGATATCGCAACTGCTTAATACGAACTCAACTGTTTTTTCGATATATTTCAATTTGGGATAGCGCGGCAATGTTTTTATATCCAGATATTTATCTAAAGTCTGTGTTCTTCTCCATCCATCCTTATTTACACTGACATTCCATATCCCGGATTTTTCTGCCAGATCAGATTTTGTCAGGCCGGTATTCTTGCACCACAGGTTAATTACATGATTAAGCAGTTCAACGACCAGTATACGTTTCTGTTTTTCCTTATCATCAGTTTTAAGATATTTCTGTAATTTATCAACGATTTCTCCAATTGAATTCAAGTCACCCTGCAATTGCGGATTTTCTTTTAAAAGATCTGGACTGAGCATTTTTATTGTACTGTTCAAAGCCTCAATCCGTTCAATATTCATGTTTAATTCTGAAATAAACTCCTCAACCGGCAATACACAATTTTTGTCATCTTTGTCTTTATTATTTCTGAAAATCAGTACAGACAAATCAGTTTCACCGCAATTACATCGACTCACTGTTATTTCAAAAGGTATTGTCTTTCTTTTTCCGACTCTTAATTGAACAGCACTGAATAACCTGTTTCCTTCTTTGAAACTATTGAACCAATCCTCGATTTTCGTGTTTTTTCCTGTAAGGAGTGAAGTGAACTTTTTTCCGATCAGCGATGTATTTACCGGTTTAATTATTTCTTCACACTGTTTATTCAGATAACATATTCTGGAATCCTCATCCACCGCCATTACAGCGTCTTTTATTGTATCCAGCATATTTGCAAGTTTTTTCTGAAGAGAAAAAAGTTCGATTTCCCTGTTTTTCCTCAAATTAATTTCTGTCTTAAGTTTCTGATTTTCCATCATTATATCGTAAGCTTTTCTTATATTTATCTGGGTATTGATTCTCATGTGAAGTTCAGATCTGGAAAATGGTTTTGTCAGAAAATCGTTTGCCCCTGATTTAAAACTATGCACAAGATCTGTCATCTGATTTCTGGCAGTAAGTATAATTACAGGAAGCTGAATTGAACTGTGTTTTTGTCTTATGATACGGCAGCATTCAAGCCCCGACATTTTGGGCATCATAAGATCCATTAAAACCACCTGGGGTTTCACTTTTTTCAGTATTTTCAGAGCCTCAACACCGCTGTGTGAAATTTCCATATCATAATTTCTTTTTTCAAGAAATTGACCAATTAACTCCACACTCATCGGATCATCATCAACAACCAGTACAGTTGGTTTTTTTGATACTTCCTTTCTGCTGGTTACCTTTACTAAATTATCATCATTCTGTTCTACAGGAATCACTTTTGGCAAACATATCCTGTCTGGTGTTTCGGACGGGATTTTTTCAGTTACAGGCAATGTGAAACTGACAGTAGTACCTTCACCGGTTCCTGATTTTATATTTATCCGGCCTCCATGAAGTTCGACGAGATGTTTTGTTATCGGGAGTCCAAGCCCGCACCCTTCATATTGACGAACATCAGAAGAATCAGCCTGACCAAAAGAATCAAATACTTTTTTCAGCTTATCTTCAGGAATTCCTGTTCCGGTATCTTTAACACTTATTTCTGCCTGATCTTCCGGTATTAAAACTGCACTGACTGTTATTTCACCATCATTAGTAAATTTAATGCTGTTTCCGATCAGATTATAAAAAATCTGCTGAAGCCTGTCTTCATCTGCCATAACCGCTTCAAAATCTTCAGTTATTGCATTAACTATTCTGAGATTTTTATTCTTTGTCAGAGGCTCAAGCATTATCATGATATTATTTGCAAAAGAGTGAAGATCGACAGCTCTTCTGAAAAGCATTATATCTTTATTTTTCAGTTTTGAAAAGTCCAGAATATCATTTACCAGAGCAGCTAAACGCCTGGAACTCGCTATAATCATTTTAAGGTTCTTTTTAATACCGGAATCCCTTGTCCCAATTGTCTCCAGAAGCATTTCGGAAACGCCTGTGATCCCATAAAGAGGTGTTCGCAGTTCATGTGTTACCCGCGCTAAAAAGTCATCCTTGAGATTACTTAATCTTATCAATTTTTGATTCTTTACACTTAATTCAGAACTGATATTCTCAATTGTATTAACTGCCCCTGCAAATCTTCTGGCAAGAATATATGTTTGAGACAAGATAAACAGGAATATCCCTGCAGGAAGAATGTATTTACCTTCAACTTTTGTCCATGTAAACATCATATCATAAAAAGTTGCCATTAAAATGAAAATAAACCCGAATAGAAGGATTTTAGCATCCTGACGTTTTCGTAATGAGGCAAGGATCACAGATCCTGTCAGCCAGATAAACTGAATCACAAGTACAGGGTGATAAAGGGGCATGCTGTGTGTGAAAAAAAATACAGGTGTAAATAAAGTTATAACGGATAAAATGCATGCAATAATCAATGATACTTTTACCGGTACCGGTTTTATTTCATCTGGAAAAAGATACCTTATATATAGAATGAATAACGGCACCATCAGATAGACGCTCAAATATTCAATCTGGATATTGATTCTGTAATCTGTTATTCCGAACAATGAAGACAGGAAAATTTCTCCGGTAACCAGGATACGCATAAAAGCCACAATGCAAAAAAGGCCAAAGTACAATGAAGCCCTGTCTTTTTTGCGAACAGAAAACAGTACCAGTTGATACAAAGCCATAATTAGAATCGCCCCGGCAAGAAAAAACTCGACTGAAGCCATTTTTTGCTCCTCACTACTGATAGCCTCAGCATCTCCAATTACAACTGGAACATTTATCCCCCCTCCCCTGTAATGAAAATTTGAAATCTGAATTACGATTTCAATTTCATTACTTTGTGGTATCTCTATCTTTGCAGGACAACGAATCGGATGCATTTTATCTGATAAAGAATCAACTCTACCGCATCTGTGAGTTAATACCCCGTTTATCCATAACCGGTATGCCGAGTGAATTGAATAGATCTTTAATACGAATCTGTTGTTTGGAGGTAATTTGGCACGCAAACGAAATGTCGCATAACCTCTTCCATCTAGCTTCTTCTCATTGAGGTGAAAACCTGCCCAGGAATCAGGTAGTTCTAAATAATAGGAAGCCGCTGTACTGTCAAACTGACCCGAAGATAACAGCTTATTCCAATAAAACTCCCATTCCCCATTCAATTTGATAATACTCTTTTTGAAACTGGAATCAGACAGATCTATAAAACCTTTTTCTGCTGTGACTGTTAACACTTCTGCAGAAAGACCATTAATAATTACACTCAATACCAAAAGACATATAAATCTCATAATCAATACAAAATAATTTATATGTAAACTAAAAACAATGAGTTATTTAAATAATTAAGTTCAAGCCGAATGCCGATGATTAATTTACGATGAGCTGCAAACAGAACATTACCTCAAGAAACAGTTTTTGGCCGTGGAGGTCATAATAATTGGTGAGTTATGGAAGTCAATATAATATTACTCTAAGCTTACGAGAACAACATTAAGAAGAATGGGCGTATGACTGTGAATGTTTTTGTTTTTCGGTTTTCTTCGGGGTCGGAAATCGGGGTTGGTATCGGAATCTAATTATGGAAAAACATGATACAGAATCAATACCGACCCCGATTGAGGATCTTAACCCCGAATTCAAAACAGAACTAAGGAAAAATTCTCAAAACAAAAAACAATTACTGATAAACAGTAGATGTGTTCCAATGGTAAAACCAATGATTCGAAACCTGGATACGTTACTGGGCACAGTTTACGAGGAAACCAATAGCCAGCAACACTACTACCTCAAAACGGATGGTATTAAAAGTGGTAAGCCATTTTGATCATCCAAATGATCCATCCCAAAAAATCAGAATTTTCATTTACCACCTGAATCCAAAAATTATATTGCTTACACGCCGATGCAACTTACAGCATCGCGTTTCCTTTCCTGTAAATAACTGTTTTCCTGTTGTCTCCCAAAAACATCTACAAACCTAAAGGAGGTACTCTCATGCGGGTAGCAATTTTCTCATGGGAATCTCTTCACTCAATCAATATCGGCGGGCTTGGCGTTCACGTAACAGAGCTTGCCGCGGGTCTTGAAAGACGCAATCACGATATTCACGTTTTCACCCGTCGCAGAGATGGTCAGAGTCATTATGACTGGATCGATGGCGTTCATTATCACCGTATCGACCATGGAATCACCGACAATTTTGTACAGTGCATGGACTGGATGTGTCAGGCTATGGCACACCGCTTTCATGAAGTTACTTCACTTATCGGTAAATTTGAGCTGATACATGCTCACGACTGGCTTACCGGGAACGTGCTTAAGTATATATCTGACGGTTTTGGTACACCTGGAGTACTGACAATGCATTCTACTGAATACGGCCGTGACGGAAATATTCTTTATGATGGTTTTGCCCAATGGATCAGGGATACCGAAGCAGCCGCCTGCAATCACGCAAAGGTGATTATCTCTGTCAGTGGTTTTCTGGCAGATGAACTCCAGCGTTTTTATGGTGTTCCCCACTGGAAAATCCACGTAGTACCAAACGGTGTGGGATATCATCATTTCAACGGTTACCTGGAACCAGGCCCTGTAAAAAACCGTTATGGTATCGACCCACTTGATCCCACCATCCTGGCTGCAGGACGCATAACCATACAGAAAGGCATGGATCTTTTAATTGAAGCGGTACCTATGGTACTTGGCTACTTCCCCTCTGCCAAGTTTATAATCTCCGGTGATGGTCCGGAAAAAGAAGCGGTAATGAACCGTGCCAATGAACTGGGAGTCGGCCATGCAGTCCGGTTCCTGGGCTCTTTGTCGAGGGGAGAATACACCGAGCTGATGCGCTCTGTTGACATACTGGCTCTACCCAGTCGCAACGAGCCTTTTGGACTGGTAGCACTTGAAGCCTGGTCTGCAGGCAAGCCGGTAGTGGCAACTACTGCAGGTGGACCACGTGAATACGTGTGGCATGATGTAAATGGGTTTCTGGTTGATGCCAATCCAGGTGGTCTGGCCCACGGCATCGGTTCCCTTCTTGCAGACCATGACCACTGCAGGGCTCTTGGTCACAATGGCAGAGTTGCTGTAGAAGACCGATTCAACTGGAACAATGTTGCCAGTTATACAGAAGGGGTTTATCACGCTGCGTTGAACTAATCAATTTTGTAAAAATGCCTGTTTCCGTCTTATCTTTTAGAATAAAACTTATTCTATAGGGGAAACAGGCATATCATCTTACCACAAAAACTAGTTAAACCTGAAAATAGTGGAAAAATAGTACTGTTGCAAACCCTGACAATTTATTGCTGATGTAAGGTAGTTTCCCTTTTTTTTTGCCATAGCTTCAAATATTTCAGGTGAACACCAAAAGCCGAAACTATTGCAAGAATCAATCCCTCGATGCCATCAAGAAATCCCTGCTGTATAAAGTACATTTTGATAAACTTGACTAAACCATGCCCGTATGCTGCCACCGGAGATGATTTTTTCCCTTTTTCTAAAAGTCTTTTTGCTCCCAATTCTGTATAATGGTTTATCTTGCTGATATGAGTTTTTATATCAGGATAGCTGTAATGCAGCAGATGCTCTTCGATTCTGCCTTTTCGACCACAAAGACATACCGCTTCATGAACAATTGCATTATTGAATGTTCCGTATTTTCTGTTAAACAACCGCAAAGGATAATCGTGATTCCAGCCGCACCAATTAATTTGCTTGCCAAGATAATATGTACACCGTTTTATACAATACCCTTCAAACAATTCCGGCTGCTCCAGAATCCTCCTGATTTTTTTCTGCAAATCGGAAGTCATCACCTCATCACAGTCGATTGAAAAGATCCAGTCGTATGATGCCTGTTCTACTGCAAATCGTTTTGCATTACCGAATCCAGTCCATTTAATTTCGAAAACCTTTACTCCGTATTGATGGCAGATTTCGACAGTATGATCTGTCGATCCTGTATCCACAACAATAATTTCATCCATCCATCCAACCGAATCAAGACATCGCGTAATTGTGTTTTGTTCATTTTTAGCAATAATTACACACGACACTTTTTCAGGCATAAGCAGCCAGCCCCCGATGTTAACAGAATTTTTATTATGAGAATATAAGATACTCCCCAATCGACAGCAATTTCTGTATCACTTATACCGGGTTCATAGCAGAACGACTTGGTGTTAACAATGCTTTTTTAATCTCAAGAAGTGTAATTGCTCTTCTGGGGCTTTGTTTATTTTTTCTCGCTCCAATACGGGAAATGATAGAAAAGTGTAAAGAAAATCAGTAAACCCTGAAATAACAAAAACCAGCAGTAGAGCACATGGTCTGGATGCATCAGATTATGGCTCTCCGCTTTTGTTCTTATTCTTTATCTATATGCACTACTTCGGAAAGCTCATTATGAAAAACCGTCTTCATTCAGTCTATAGTTAGTAATAGCTGCAATCATTTTTCACTCAGTTCCAGAACTCCCAGATCAAAAAATCCTTTTGTATTTTCAGGTATTCTTATGATACGATTCTTTTTGTTATTCAGACCAGATTCACAAATTATATACATCCCTGTGCTGTTGCAAATCACGTTAAACTTCCCGTTAACGTCTGTAAATGTATGGAATGTTGTATCCAGCGAAGAAAACATAATCCTTGTAAAACGAAGTGGTTTTTTCTGCGAATCTGTTATTCTTCCGGAAACCATGATAGTACTACCGCTTGATGAATCATGCTTTTCTTCATCCGGTATTTTATAATCATCAGCATCAAGCACCAATCTCCCCAACTGGAAAAAAGATCCCATTTTTTCCTCAGGTACATCAAACCCGGCAACACCGTATACCGAATCCCCGTTTTCAATTGCAATTTTTGTCCTTATATTGTAACTGCCGGGTTCCCTCAGTATAAACTGAAAACTCCCTTTATTGTCAGTAAAAGTACTTGTTGTTCCGGATGTTCCGTTTTCTGCATTGTTAACACTAATGGCTTCATTTTTCAAAATACCCGAAGAATCACAAAGATTTCCGGAAATATAAACATACCTTCCCAAAGGATCATTTAATTTCTTTGCCGCCTCTTCAATTTGTGTTTCGGTTAATGAATCCAGTGCGCCCGTTTCCTTTTCATCTGTCTCCTTTTCTTCTCCAATCTCTTTATTCTCTTCATTTAATGGCCCATTGTCATCCGTAAATACACTATCTATGTAAAAAGGGTCGCTCTCGACTTCTTTAGAATCCAGTTCATCAATTTCATTTAAAATGATATCACCTGCATTATAATAATCCTCCAGATCCGCAGGTATATTTATACTGCCTTTTTCGTAATATTCATCCGCGACTTCTACAGAATAAGTTTTTCCAACCTTTGCAAGAAATTGAAACCTGCCTGCCTGATTAGTAAAAGTAACTACTGTATCCCCGTTTTCTTTTGCATTTTCGATAAATTTAATCTGCTGGTACTCAAAAACCTCTTCTTTTTTATTTATTAAACTTCCGGTAACGAAAACTTTTTTGTCGGACCCTATTGTTATCAGAAAGCCACTTTTATACTGTGGAAACAGGGTAAAATCCTGTTTTTCATCAACTGAAGCAAGCGGCGCATCCACAGGCGAAATTTTAACGTCCATTAACTGATACTGAGAAAAAAGCGGTAATACGGCACCACCAAACCAGGTTGAGGTTGCATCATATCCATTGTCCCTGTCATTTATTCTGACAGTGTGTTTTTTTAGATTCTTGTTTCCTTTAGCAATTAAAAAACCTCCATGTACCGGACGTGACAAGGCAAGTGCTGTTGGTGTAAAAACAAGTGCCGTTTTAAGGTTTATATTCGTATGGTGCTGAAGAAATGTATTGCTTGCGAAACCTGGCTCTGCAATTGTATGATTAACTTCCATAGAACCGGCATTTCCACTATACCCAAGTTTGGCATTGTAATCACTATATTCCCGATTCAAGCGTGTAGAAACTCCCATAATCGGTTTTTCCGGTTTTGGTTTCAGACTTACATAATCCCAATTTACATCTGTAGTAAAATCCCATCGCCGGTCGCTGTTATTATCCGTTAAATCATAGGTGTTGTCATAAAGGGGATTGCGCTTGTTTATACCCTGCCTTACATTTAAAAAGTTGGAATTTTTCATGAATGACCATTGTACACTCAGTGTTACCATCGGGTTTGCTTCATGAAGTTTATTGTCTGTGGAGTATTTAAAACCGACCTGAGTGTTAATTTTTCCTGCCCACCTTTTCTGCAAATTTAACCCGATTGAAAAATAATCGGTAGTATCCGGACGGATATCATATTCACCCCTGGCACCAATTCTTATCTGATCAAGAGGAATCGACAAATCAGTTGCCAGACGAAAGGACTCTTCATAAAACCTGAGATTTTGTTCAAGTGTTCCGGGAAATTTTCTTCCTAAATATTCTGCTTCTGTTTTCCAGTTTACAGTTGACAACCTTCGCTTGTTGTTCTCATCATCCTGCGAATACCTTATTTTTGATCTGTAATGAAATCCCATCCTTGCCGCCATATCAAATCCTGCTGTATCTAAATAAGTAACTGCTGACGAAAGGAATAAATTTCCTGCAGGAATTGCATAAAGGCACTCCGTTCCAACAATACCCTTGTCGCGAAAAGCCTGCCCGTATACATCCATCGTAAACCGGTTGGTAATTCCCCTTCTGTACATCAATGAAACAAACGGATTTCTTGAATCATACTGATACCTGTCTGATGTTCTTGTTTCAGCAAAACCAGCATTAAAGGAATACTGTGAGAAATTTTTGGCAAGAAGCTGTGGCTCATGTAAAAAGGAAAAGTCTATTGTTTCCCTGCGTCCCGAAAAATCCCTTATGACAATCTCAACTTCATTTGATCCTTCTGCAAAAGGATAATTCTGAATATTATGGGTCCCAGATTCAAGTACTATTTTCCTTACCATAACTCCGTTTACCCAAACCTCGACTTCAGCAGGATCAACCAGATAGAACTCGTAATCTCCCAGTGGATAGGATAAAATGTGAGGAGCGAGAGAATAATCTTTTGATAAACTTATACCTCCTATCGGCACATGAGACTGGTAACCGACAGTGCCATAACGGATATCACCCGCAGCCAGCCTTAATGTTCTTTGGGGAAAATCATAGACGATCCTCACGTCTTTTCTTTGAAAAGGAGTATTATTACTTTCACGGTATAATGCCCCGCCTTCGGCTACAGCGCCCATAATATTTAGTGCTCCGTGAAAATTACAGTACAAAGGCTGACGAATATTGTCATTTGAACCATAAAAGCTGTAAATTGATGAAGAATCGTCAGAGAGGTCCTGCAAATATCTTAACTGCTGAGTCGCGTTTATATTTAAATACCCGCTAAAATTCGCGGGTTTAATACTTTGAGAAAGATATGGGTCCTGTTTTGAATATTTCAGTTGATGAACCTGTTTTGTACGCAGTTTTGGGGGCACAAAAACAGTTACCAGACGTTCTTCTGAATCGAACTCTGTAAGTAAGCCAATCAAATCCAGGTCATTTTTCGATATTCTCCCGAACTTGTCAATTTTTCCGATTACTTCTTTTAGCAGGTTCTTATCTATCACATCGGAAAGGATACCCACAACCGGTTTTGCCGGAACTGTAAAGTTTTCCCTGTCTTCAGAAAAAACAACATCAATCCTGTTCCCTGATTTATTATTTACTTTGATAACAGCTTCAATCTCTTTTGGCATTGCAGGCGCATCAATACCGAATATTTCACGATACAACTCTTCACGAGTTTTTCCCTCAAAACCCTTTTCCAGTATTTTTTTGCTTTCTTCAATCAAATCCTTTTTGTCCGCTGTTTGTTCAACCGAAGGTGAAAAAACTGATTGTGACAAAGAATCGTCTGTATATGAGGACAGCACAAACAGAAGCAGGCAAAAACCTGAAAAGGGATTTAAAAATCCCGGTTTTAAAAGCGTTTTAATCAGGATAATTTTTGCCATTAACTGAGATGTCCGGATTTCAAGGGTCCAAAACTTTGCATTTACCAAAAAATATTCACATATCGGATCCAGCCATTTTTTCGCGACAGCAAAATTTATTTGAATAAATACATCTATTTCTCGAACTCTACGCTTACACGCACCGGTCCTGCCGGTATCTCTTCAGGCCACGAAAGATCAAGCACCCGATCATATCCGGCAAAAACACTGTGTTTAATATGTTTTGACTCCAGTTTTGGTTTATAAATCATACTCTTTGATCGGTTTATCTGACCATTTTTGTCCAATGATGAAACCCTGAGAAATAATCCTTTTAAATTCTGAAGTCCTGTACCTTTGTTATTCAGGTTTACCACAAGGCGATCATTATCCTCTTCATCCTTTTTATGTACTGCAGATTTAACAACAAGATCGGGTTTTATACCGGACGGACGCAGAACAATAATTCCTTCATAACGCGCGACAAGGTAAAGCCTGAGTTCGGCTTTTTCACGTTTTTCATCTTCATCCCCTATTTTAACAGGAACTTCTTCGGCAATAAGTCCGTAGGCAATCTCTTTTTTGGGAATTGTATTACCAACCCATTTAATCTGTACTCTCTGATTATCTCCGGGCATTAGTACTACCTGAGCGGGATAGATTATAAAATTTCTGGATATCTCTTCATTTTCTTTATGAATCACCTTTTCACCATCAATACTTATCTCACGCTCTGTAACTTTCAGCTCAACCGCAACCGGTCTTTTTACATCACCCTCAAATTTAAGTAATACTTCAGCACTGGTTTTCCCTTTTGATATCTCCAGCACCGTTATCAACGGATTCAATGAAAATCCGCAATAAATTGTCGAAAAAAAACCTGATAAAAGCAATAAAGAAAAACTTTTCAAAATAAACGGTTTTCTTTTTTTCATGCTATTCACCTTTTGTGAAAATTCTTTTATAATCCAACACTGATCGTAACAGTAATAGTTTCAAAGTAAAATCCTGCCATTTTCCCCAACGGATCATCCCAGTCAGCATTGAGATCAATAATAAAGTTAACAGTTTCGCTTGAAGGTTCTGTACCCGGATTCCATATATACTCATCCCCTCCATTTAATTTATCCAGGACATCTATTTCGTTTGGCTCTGTAAGGCCCTCACCAAGAGTTCCACTTACCTTATTTAAAACAAGAGCTGTCATTGGTATTTCATTGTTGCCGTTAATAAATTTTGCAAAATTTGCGAATTTAAATGTAACATCAAAACCGGTTGCGCTGTTACTGTTGATCACAAAATATGCGATCTGCTCCCTGCTTCCAGCCTGAGTAAAATTTAAACCAAAAACTCCCTGACACTGTATGTTATTTATAAGGTCATCCGGTGGAGAAAGTGCAAAAACATCAGAAACGGCAAGATACATAAAACATAGGTACACAGGTAAATGTATCCTGTTCAAAGCCAATTCCTTCCTGATTCAAATATATCAATCGGATTTTCGTTTATACATTATGCATTAAATGAATTTAAAAGAAAACTCAAATCTTAATGATTATACAATTACTGCAGTTTTCCGACAAGAAATTTAGCAGAGGCAAAGCATAGACAAAAGGAGGCAGTTACACTTTCCGCCTCCTTTTCGAAAACAGGATTTATTTTACAGTTCAGCAGTTATTGTATATGTAATAGTTTCAGTATACAATCCTGCCATTGCTTCAGCGGAATTAGCCCAATCTGCAGTCATTTCAATCTGATAATTTATAGTTGCTGAAGTTTGTTCAGTATCTCCTTTTACAGCAGCATTCCATGTATAGCTGTCAGTTTCAGTGGTTATACCTAAATTATCAGCAGGAAGCTCATTACAACCAGTTCCTAATGTTCCGGTATTATTGCCATCACTAAGCAATATTTCTTCAATAGTGATTTCTGAAGTTCCATTTGAAAATGCACCTTTATTTTCAAACTGCCATGTAATAGAATAACCTGGTGAATTATTATTTACTATAAATGTTGCAATCGTTACGTCATCTCCAGAAGATCCGAAGTCGAGTGAAAGAACACCTATACCTATGATACTGTTGATAAGAGGTATGTTTCCACCAACTGTAACCTGTCCGGCAAATGATGATCCGACCAGAGCGATAACTGCTACAAGGGCCAGGGCTGTTTTTCTCAATCTGTTCATAAGAACTCCTTTTGTTTAAGTTTGTTGTTGTGGATTTTTAAAGACAATCTTTTATTTTCAGGTAAATTTGTTCTTCATCAGATTTTTTCCTCCTCACAAAAAAGCATTACACCAATAATTTTGGACTTATTTAATGTTATCGGTATTTGTTTGGCAACCTTTAACTAATTTTTTTCCGGAATAAAAAACTCCTGGTTTTTCGCAACAATGTTTTAAACAACTTATTCTGATTTTAATATTGCAGTTTCTCGTTTTTAAACAATTTTTTTAAAGGTGTTTGCCCGAGAGTGATATCACCAAGGTTGAATCAGGACCCGAATAGTTGTTTTTACTGCTTTTTATTAGTCCAGTTTATTACATAAACTATTGGGTAAAAACCATGGTTTACCTTTTTGGCGCGCTGTAAAAACAGAAGCTTGTTACCTTAAATGAATTCCGTTTTTATAACACGCAAAGCGGGTTTGCTATTATATTATTAAAACCGAATACGGCATTGAGGCATGGTTTTTTCGAGAAAAACAGGCTTAAATAACAAGTGTAAGCTATCCAGTACATAAACCACCGACGTTCGCAGTTCGGGAGACATTCATTAAGAAAACCCCATTCAAGACGGTCTCACCCCAGCCGAGATTCAGGGGTCTTAACGGATAGAAGCGCATGAATGCCAAATCAAAGCAAAATGCACGAATATCGCAATCGCACAAAAAGTTAGCACACAAAAGAATCGTTATTATTCAGGTACTAATATTTTGATAATCAAACAACTCATGAGAAATAATCAGGCAGTGCAATGTATAAAAGCAGCTTTTCAAGACTTTGGCCATTTCTTTTTCTTTTCACTCATATACTTTTTTGGGCTTTCCCATACCAGACCAGTGCAAAGACATATCAAGGTCAAGTCTTTTGTAACAACCAGCCTCTGGATTCGGTCAGAATCTCCTCTTTGCTTCATAAAACCTCTGTTTTTACAAAAAAAGATGGTTCATTTAAACTTGAAACCGCAGGTTTTAATCCCTGGGCTCCGGATTCCATAGTTCGTGATCAATACTACAATCACACCCTCCGAATACCCGGATCCGGAAAAATCCATTCATTCGTTTCAAAAAAAGGAAATATCAATATTTCTCTTATCGACCTCAAAGGCCGCCAGATTGAACAGATCACAACCACAAAAAAAAACAGATTTTACATGAATAAAAGAACTGCTTCAGGTGTTCTGTTCCTGCAGATTGACAATAAAAAACCGGAACCACTCCTTCTTATAAAAAATCAAAAACAGAAGATTGTTCATCAGAAACAGTACAATCCGGTTCTAATTACCCGGCCCGACAGTACGGTTCCGGATACACTTTTTTTCTGTAAAAAAGGATACACTTCATACCGTGCTCCGATTGATAAATTTTTAAACAAGCATGAAATCAGACTGCAAAAAAAAAGATGGTTAGCATCCGATATCCATAACCATACGGTTCTGACTGATGGTGGTTTTATACAGGATTCATTACTTAGACACGCTTTCAGTGAGGGTGGGCTTGATGTTTATATGAATGCAGAACATGGCGGAATGTTTTACCTGGACACATCAGGAAACTATATAATTGATGATCCTTTTCACCAGACAAATGCACCTCGTTACAGTAACTCCCTTATTCCAAGGTGGTATACACTAAAATATTTTTCCTGGCCCAAAATTCTCGGGCAACGCAAACTTTATCCCGACAAAATTATACTTCAGGGACTTGAATGGAACTGCCCCGGACACGAGCATTCAACTGTAGGCTTTATTAACGACTCCGATCAACCGGATGCCATAGCCAATTTTGAGTATATGTTTGATTTTAAAGATTACGATAACAGTATACAATGGTTGCCAAAGAATAACCTGATGAAACATTACAATGCTATTGAAGGTCTTAACTGGCTTAAAAACAATTACCCTTCATCAAGTTTCTTTTTCATTAATCACCCGTCACGTGAAGCAATCGGCGCCTACACTGCAAGTGATTTCCGGGATTTTCATAATGCTGCTCCACAGATTTTTCTTGGTTTTGAAGGTATGCCAGGACATCATAAAAGTTCTGTAAGGGGAGCATATTTCTACGGCTCTTCAGAAAAAAACAGAACATGGGGAGGCGCAGATTACATTCTTGCCAAAGTTGGTGGAGTCTGGGACGCACTTTTAGGAGAGGGACGGCATATATGGATAATTGTAAATTCCGATTTCCACTATAATACCAGCGATTTCTGGCCTGGTCAATATGCAAAAACATGGTCTTCCGTTACAGATACAGGTGCTCTGGCCTGGCTTGAAGGGGTGAGATCCGGAGAAATGTTTATTGTTCACGGCGACCTTGTTTCTGATCTTGAATTCTATATTGATGACGGGGTTTTTGATGCACCAATGGGCTCAGACCTTCACAGCAGTTCCAGAGAGATTAATATAAAAATACGTTTTAAAAACCCACCAATAAATAATAACGGAGACAAAGTAAAAGTCGACCATATAGACCTTATAAGAGGAAACATTACAGGCAAAATAGCCCCTTCAGATCCTGCTTACTATTCAAATTCAACCAACACATCAACCAAAGTAATAAAAAGATTCCATGAGAAAGACTGGATAACAGAAAACGGATGGAACACTATGAATACTACTGTTTCCTTAACACAACCAGCTTATTTCAGACTTCGGGGGACGAATCTTGCTGTGGGCACACCGGGAGAAACAGATCCTGACGGTAATCCGCTTATGGACCTGGATGATGCAAACAGCGAACAGGTAGCATGGAACGATCTGTGGTTTTATTCCAATCCGATCTTTGTGTATTTAAGATAAAACCCGAAACCCGAAACCCGAAACTCAGAAATCAATTACACTGTTTTCACCTTGATTTACAAAAACAGGAACTTTTTCTCCCCATCTGAAACCTGAGGGATAGGATTGATCCAGCAAAATGATTTGTATAATATATTCTCCTGGTGGCACGTTTTCGAATTTATAAGATCCATTTTCTGAAACGACTTCGTGATAATCCAGGCCAGATAAAAATACCAGGTATTTCATTTTTGAATCTGATTCAATTTTACCACTCACAGAACCTGTTTTTTTCAGTTTACCTCTATGTGATTCCAGATAAGAACGCTGATTCTTACATGTCACATTTTTGATAATACCAGAGTTATTTGAAATAGGATCAACTATCAAGACATTGTAAACACCACTATCGCAAGTAAAAGAGTAATAACCCTGTTCGTCAGCTACTTGTACCACCCCGAGTCCTTTTCCGATATATGGAATGTATGAAGTATCAAAGAGAAAAACCCTGGAAAATTTTGGCGCCACACCCTCTATTGAATTGGACGATGCCACAACAGTGTAACCGTTAGTAGTCTCTACTCCCGACAGATTTTGAGTACAGTTATTATAAATTAAAAAAATAACTGAAATTGCAGTTAATAATACTCTTTTATTCAGCGCCATTATTTCGATCCTCCTTTTCGATTGGTTTTGAAAGAGGAAAGCACTGAAAATTGATCTGATAAACCCTGTCCGGTGATTCGCACTCTTTTTCTATGGCAGCGATTTCCTGACGGGCTTTACGGAGAACTTCCCTGACCTTTTCAAAAGCATTTTCAGAAAGGGGTACTGTTAAAGTAGAAAAATCTCTTTCTTCTTTTGGAGTATTATTCAATGCTTTTACGGCCATCTCAGACATTGCCGCCTGAAAAGCATGTATCGCCATACCATTCCACGTATCACCTGTTGTAAGAAATGTTTTACCAGGCTTTGCGCGACCCTGTTCATCGATTTTTATGTAACCACAGGATTCAAGCAGTTGAATCGCTTTTCGAACTTTTGTTTCACTAATTGCCGGCAAAATCAGGGAACCGAGCTTCTGATAATCACGTGTATCCGGGATAATACGAAGAAGCTCGTGGAGAACTATATAATACCACTCTTCAAAAATTTTATAACCCTGTTCAGGTATTATCGAATTACATTCCGATCGTAATTTGCTTATCTCCTTGAAACAGTTATACCTTTCCCCATCATCGGTAAGGGTATCAAATTTTACAAGCAGGCTAAAATACTCTGCCTCACGTCGTTTCAGTTTTAAAAAATCAACAAGTTTTGGAAGCAGATGGGACCCCAGCCGGCGAGTACCATTAATAATACGTGTAAACGATCCTGAGCTCATGCCGATACGTGATGCTGCACACCTGTACGAAAAAGCAGGATTTTTCTTCCGTTTTTCTTCAAGAACGTCTTTTATATACTCTCGATAATCTGAGTACAAAAAAATACTCGCCATTATTTTCACCCGTTATCTGTTATTAAATGCCAGTCTCTTTTCAATCCTGCCATAACTTTTACTGAGATATAAATTGCTATTTAGCGGCACAGATTTATTCGATAAACATCTTCCATTAACTTGAAACAGTGAACGTGCGGTATTTTTTCTGTAAACACCAGTCTGCTTTTCAACAAGAAAACTTTTTACTCCCGAATTTCCGGTATCAATAACCACCTCGATATGGCTGCCATTTTTATCGATAACAAAAGCCTGCGTTAAATTCAGACAATCATATACAGAAACATACCCCTGTTTTTCAGGACTGAAATTAACTTTTAATACAGGATCGCCGTTTTCTACATTTACAACACCTACAGCCTGTATCTCAACAGATAGCGTAAATGCTTCTTCATCGACAGATACACTCAAGGCAGTTCCTGGTAAAGGTGAAGACAAGACAGATTTAAAAATGGATACATAAGCTGTATCATACACAAATAGAAATTCCAGACCCTGAATCTGGTTAATTTGCGTGCCTGTCAGTGTAATTGTAAACTGTTCCTGTGAACAGGAACTGTTCACTTTAATTACAGGTTCGGCATTGATAGTTGAAATAATACCGGCTATAAAAACCAAAAACAGAATTCCACCAGGCCTTAAAAAACCCGGTGGTTTTAAAAAAATCATTAATAACACTCCTTTTTATTCAGATAATGATGGATCCATTGTCCTTCCCATAAACAGAATCGTTTGAATTTCCCTGTCGCGTATCAGGTAAATAAAAGGATGATTTGCAATAAAACTTGGTACATCAGTTGACGTTCTCCCAAATACTACTGCAGTAGCAGCCGCAGCTTCAGTACCGGATTCATCAACAGATATAAAAGCCTTGTGAATAACATCACTTATATATAAATCATGGTTATTAATTTTCGTAAAGTCAGCATTACCGGGACTGAAAGCATCAATCATTCCCATTGCAACAAGCACATCTTTAATTGACAAGCTACTGGTTGTATATTCGAATTTGGGTAACTGAACCGGCAATTCTGTGGAATCCAGTTCTGATATCAACTGTTCAATATTATCAAGAGTAAGAGAACCTTCAAAATCTGAAAATGACCCCTGATCGGGTAACAGCACGGTCATAACCAATCTGTCACCTTCATACGGAAAGTCCATAACTCTCACATTACTACCGCGTTTGTATAACATTTTAACCTTTTCATTGGAGTCATTCAGATTCATAAGCGGTACAGCAACTGTACTGTTATCAATACAATAAAAATCTCCGGTTTCTGTTAACTCAGGATTAAAACTGGAAAGCCAGTCTGCCAGAAAATAAATGGCATTGGTTAAAACCAGTTCTGTGGCAGGAGTTATTACTCCCTGCGGAATGAGATCGCAAATTTTATTATTTGTCTGTTCTTCAACCCATGTATTTATTATAACCCTGCTTTCTTCAGGTTGTGCAGCAAAGTCCAGAAGATTCACACCTGCTCCGTAATACCGGGAAAGTGTATTTAAAAAACCGGTAGTAAATGGTACTCTCGTCTGCATCCATGCACTGTTAACTACATTCAGTGTAACACCATCAACAGTCTGAGTATATCCCATTAACTCCTGATCAAGCCCGTTTATAGCTGCATGAAACAGATCTCCACCAAATGCATCACAGAGCACTTCACGCATCTGCCTTTCTGTTTCTCCATCGGCACCGGCACTCGCCATTGCCAGAGCTACAACCATACTGTAAGGTGAGAAAAACAGATTCTGATTACTTTCCACCAACTCCTGCTCAATTATCGACTTGTACATATCCAGAGCAAACCTGTTAATACTTTTTGCCTGAATATCAATATTCTCTTTAGACCCGATCTCACGGCTGACTGAAAGAGACTTACTGAATCCAAAAGGAGTATTACTTTCGGGATCCTTGTCACCCCGGTTTTCTTCACTGCTTAATGGATTCTCTGAACAACCTGCAATTATAAATGCAATTCCGCAAAGAATTAACAATCTCAAACCTTTCATAACTCCTCCTTTGGGCAATGTATAACTTTCCAAACCAATTTAAGCTTTTAAACATTTTCCTGTGCGACAGCTTTGATTATTTGATTAACTGATTTTGTTCATTGATATCAATTCACTCATTTAATAATATAGCGTATCCGGAATCGGTTTTCAACAGCTAAAATTATTATATGCTTCCTGTTTCAGGAAGCATATAATTTAATTTAATTTTCATTTTCTTATTATATATCATACACTTAAAGTTGTTTGTATTTTTTACCATTCAAATATTTTTTTATGTTTAGGAAGCAGCGGGGTTATAAAGCAAGACAAAAATCACCTTAGTACCCCAAAAATTTTTCAGTATCAGGTATTTTAAAGTAACTGCGATTATTATTAAGACCGATACAATTTTGTACATCTCAATATACTATGCCTTATATTCTAAAAAATTTCCGTATCGAAATAAACAGGTTCTATATTTATACCTGGTAGAGATTAAAGTCCGGTAGCCATTTTATTAATGGAATTATGTTAAAAAATTGCACAAGAAAAACAGAACACTGGTCTTTACCAAACGAAACGGATTGTGTTAGTCTCAGACACATCAAATCATTAGTTGCACGACCCATAAAGGGATGGGTTTTGATATGAAACTATTTCTGCTGCACACTGGTTATGGTACCAGGCCAGGATGCAGTAACTGTGCGTTGCCCAGGGATAATATCATCATTAGCCACAACACCTTAACGAACTTTCTTTTTGGATATCGTTAAAGGAAAAACGTAGTACCCCCTCAAAAAAGCGAAATACTTATTGGACCTGATTTAAAAAATTGTAAATACTTCACAATGGAGTTTACGTGTGTTTTTTTCAATATAAAAATTTATTTAACCATCAAAAAACATACAATTGCCATAGCAAAATCAACTCTTTTTCAAGAGTGTTTTCATTTTGCATTTGCATATTGATTTGCTCTTATAAACAGATTTATACACAAACAGTTCTTATTGATCTAAATAAAGAAAAACAGACTATAAGAGGATTTGGTGGGGCAAATATTCCTGCCTGGATTGATGATCTTACACCAGATCAGGTTAACAAAGCATTTGGAAACGGTGCGGGACAAATTGGAATGAATATTCTTCGAATAAGAGTTCCTTATGATACAAGCGATTTCCATAAAGAGTTACCCACTGCTCTGGAAGCTCAATCTTATGGAGCAATTATAATTGCATCACCCTGGACACCTCCTCCTCATATGAAAACCTCCAACGATATTGTTGGTGGCTCCCTTAAACCTTCTTCATATGCTGAATATGCTGCTCACCTTAAAAGTTTTGTTGATTATATGCATAAAAACGGAGTTTCTCTTTATGCAATCTCTATCCAGAATGAACCGGATGTACCTCCGGTAGATTACGAATCGTGTGACTGGACTGCCCAGGAAATAGTCAATTTTATTAAACAATACGGGGATTCAATCGGAAATGTAAAAATAATAGCTGCTGAATCCTTCAATTTTAATACCCAGGCTACAGACCCTGTTCTTAATGATCCTGAAGCAGAATCGAAAGTTGATATTATAGGTGTTCATGTCTATGGATCGGGTCATAAAGATTATCCCCTTGCACTTGAAAAAGGCAAAGAGATTTGGGTTACCGAACATTTTGCAGGGTCTACCGAACCCGCAAATGATTGGGAATATGCAATATTGGTTGCTGATGATATCCACAAGTGTATGGTAACCAATTGCAGTGCCTATATCTGGTGGTACATACGCAGATTTTACGGCCCAATGGATGACAATAGTATGTTGACTAAACGCGGGCATATCATATCACAATATTCAAAATTTATACGACCGGGTTCCATAAGAATAGACATATCTCACAATCCTTTGGATAACTTTTATGTTACAGCATATAAAAAAGATACTAATATAGTAATAGTCGCTGTGAATATCAGTTATAACCAGATATCACAGGGTTTTACCATTGTGGGTACTAACATAAACTGTTTGAATAAACACACGACTTCTGAAACAAAAAATGTCAATTATGAAGGTCTGGTTATTGGCAGTAATGAATCGTTCACTGTTCAGTTTGAACCACGAAGCATTACTACTCTCAGTTCATCAGATTCTTCAGTATTCATCACCTCCACATACCCTTCATTTAAAAAAGAGATCACTCCAATAAAAAATAACGACGTATTTAAATATTCAGTTTTTGATTTGAGAGGAAAACTTCTGGAAAGAGGCAGAGATAATCTGAAAAGGCCTTTCAAAAAGAAAATTGTACCAGGTACATACATTATCAACCAGGATTTGCCGGCACAAAACAATACACCGAAAATTTTGAATTTCTGAAAACAGTATTATTTTGTACTTTGAATAGTTTACATTTCGGTTTACATGTCGGGATGAACTTATTCTCTATTACAACACGCAGTTTAAAACTGTGGATTTTACTTTTAAAATAAATGTATATTTTATCGTTTTTAATTTTAAGAATATTTTTAAATCAACTAACTGTCCGGAGGAACCTGAAATCCAAAATACGCTTTAATATCAGGTCTGATAATATAAGCGTAGAATATTATTTATAATTTAAAGGAGTTAGCTCATGCTGCATACTAAAAAAAATCCATTGTTAAAATTCATTCTTCTCACTTCCTCGATTTCTCTTTTCGCCTCCCCAAAATTAGTAATTGAAAAAACCACTCATGATTGCGGAATTTTAACTGAAGGTAAAGAAAACAAAATCAAGGCATCATTTATTATTAAAAATGATGGCAATGAAGATTTAAAGATAGAAAAAGTTCGACCTGGGTGCGGATGTACAGTAGTTAAATACGATTCTATAATTGCTCCGGGGAAAACCGGAAGTATCAAACCTGAAGTAGATATTCGTGGTTACAGCGGGAAAATCAAAAAATCAGTTACAATAAATTCAAATGATCCGGATAATTCCGTACAACGAATCTATATCACTGCTGAAATTAAACCGTTTATTGATATCTCAACACGATATATCACCCTGAATTCTTCAGTAAAACAACCTGAAATCATTCATCTCTCATCTTTGAAAACGAATCTTCATATTAAAAACATCTCTTTTAAACCTTTCGGCAATAATGGTCCTGCATGGCAAAATCAGATCTCATTTCCAATTGAGTATGATTGGATCGCTACTGACTCAATCCGTAGTGACAATTTTTCTGTTTTTAAATTATCACTGATTCCTCCTGAAACCAAAGAATCTCTTAATGGCGAATTCATTTTAGATACAAATCATCCGGATAATATGAAAATTCGAATCAAAGGCAGAATAATAAAATAACTTTTCTCTGATATATTAATTCGATTGCATCAATTTCGGGACGGACTGTCTTTTTCTCCTTTTAAAACCAAAAAAATTTGTCCGTCCCCCAAAAATTAACTTGTATACTGTTCATTTGAACAGTATATTAGAATGTAATGTTTCAAGCGCTAAAACATTTATACCAAAGAGATGTATTTTTAATTTCAAAAGGAGTTGATGATGCAAGTAAAAGACACTAAAGAACTTAAAACATTATCGATAAGGTTAACCACATCTGTTTCTGAACTGCCAAAAATTATTGGTGAAGCGTATGAAGAGATTATGGCGTATATGCAGCATGAAGGTGTTCAGTGCAGTGGATATCCTTACGTATTGTACCATAATATGGATATGAATAATCTGGATATAGATATCGGCTGGCCGGTTCAGCATGATGCCAATGGAGAAGGTCGTATAAAACCGTCAACGATCCCGGGTGGCAAAGTCCTTTTTGCAACCCATAAGGGTCCGTATTCCACGCTTGAAGACACATATAAGGAAGTTATGGCATATATCGAAAAGAATGGGATAAAAACAACTGAATGGATGTACGAAATGTATCCCAACTCACCTCAGGATACACCTCCTGAAGAATTGATAACAGAAATTTACTTTCCTGTTAAATCTGAATAGAAAACAATAATGTTTTAAAAGATATTCTGGGTCGCCGAGCGCACATGACCCAGCTTTAACAATGGCATCTTTTCATATGCTAAGTTTTATGTTCGCCGGGCGCACACGACCCCCGCGGTAGTTCATTTCTGCTCTGTAACTTTCGGTTTGGGGGCGTGTGGTAACCTGTGAATAGTTCAGAATTAAAGAGAAATCGGAAATCAATCAGAAATAATCGAAAAATATCTGAAACAACAAGATAGAAATTACAAACTTTCCAGCATTAATGAATTGGTCATTTAATAATAAGATGTCAGCACATAATCCGGGTTTGTAAAATTGTTTTTTTGTTGATTGGAATTTGTTTGGTATTTTACTTCTTATTGAGATTTGGGATTTTCTTTTTTGTTTCCACTTCAGTGGATTAAAAACACAAGCTCTCCGCGGCTGTTATGTTGAGCAGCACCTGCACCAAAGAAAGCAGCTTTTATTGTTCGAGTCCCGCTATATTCATTTACTTATTGAGCGAGGATAAAAAATGTTTTCGAGCGGGCGAGTTTAAAAGCTGCGTACTGTTTTAGACCCTAAAAATTTTACTTCCTTTTTTTATGTGCAGGTGGTAAGCGAAACATGGCCGCTCCCAGGGCATTTTGGTTCCTTTTTTGCCCTGGAAAAAGGAACTCGTCGTCCGGGCGCGAAGCCGACCGAATTCAGTATCAAAGTCTGATTTTGGCCGGCTCTCATTGAATTTACGCCGGCCTAAGTAAAAAAAACGGACTTTGAAGTCGATTTTTCGCCGGCTCACCACGTTTTTTTCCGGCTATACCTGAAAATCGAAGGCTTTGTTTGCTAAAAACACCGGCTGAATTTGAAAAACAACCGGCTTTATCAGAAAAATAACCGGCTCTGTTTATTATCCTGGGCACCGAGCACAATATAGGTTTCTTTGAAAAGATCATCTGGGGTGCCGAGCTTGACCTCTTCTTCCAGTTCAGCACCTCGTTTACCGGAAAGTGTTTCCCAGTTGCAAAACACCCAATCTTCTCTCATCAACGCAGCCCATTCATTGTCTGAATTAGGATTTTTAGAATTAGAGGATTACAGGATTTTGTCTCTTTAATCCTATAATCCTTTAATCTTAATCCAGACATTTTCTTCTCCTTTAATCCTATAATCCTTTAATCTTACCAATCCTAATCCAGACATTTTCCTTCTCCTTTAATCTTACCAATCCTAATCCAGACATTTTCTTCTCCTTTAATCTCTTAATCCTAATCTGTTTGCAGGCTTTTGGCACCAAAATTTATGAGTAATCCGATGGGCAGGTTATATGCCTGGCAGTAATTCATGGCTTGTGCCAGATGCACATCTTCGAGGTTTACAAGTGCTTTCAGCTCTACCATGATTTGATTTTCCACAAAAAAATCTACCCGTCTTGTACCTATTTTTTCTCCCTCGTAGTGGATGTCCATTTCCATGCCACGTTGGAAATGAAGCCCCTGATTTTTCATTTCAATTGCCATGCACGCTGGTAAATTACCTCCTGAAATCCGTTACCAAGTGTGGAATGTACCTTCATCGCACAACCAATAATTTTATTTGTTAATTCTTTGTTCTTCATCAAACTTAATCCTGGAATCCATTCATACTGCAAAAATCCTGATGCTGTCAGTTATGCAGCTAATACTTCATTTAATTCGCTGATAATCGTATTCATTTCTTTGCCGAACAATTGATACATCTTGCCGCGGCCGCCTTGAGTGATCGTTCCACCTCTTGTACTGCCAAAAGCGCGAGTCAAAATTTCATTTCTTTTTTCTTTTTATGCGTTCAAGTTCGATATTCAGAGCCCCGATCGAAAGGAATACTTCCTGCAACGAAAGAAGCAGTGATACAAACAATGCTATCAGACTTAATAAAAAAACGATTTCAGCCGGAAAAATCCGGTTGATAAAAATTAAAACCATGCTGACTACACAGAAAAGAAAGCTGACTACGCCAAAAATTTGCGTGTACTTAATTATTTTCAAACGGGTTTCAAAATTATTTATCTGTTTTAATATGTTCTCCTCGTTGCTTTTTTCATATAGATTAATGTGCTGTCGTACGAGAGCTGCAACCGCGAGGAACCGATTAGTGTAGGCAAGTATCAGCAATGATATGGCTGAAAAGAGGAGGGCTGGGGTACTGAGATTGAATTCCATCTTGAATCTCCTTTAGAATCACATTCGGCAATTACTGTCCGAATTACCATTTGTTACTTGTTCCCGTTTTTCTTTCAAAACTTCGTAATTCATGAATGCACAGAGAACGACTTTCGCTGTAAACGTATTCTTACTATCCATAAGATAAAAATGCAGATGTAGAAACGGTAATAAAAATAATCAGGGGCTGATTCATTGCTCAAAGTTACTTACTCCGTCGGTATTGCATATAATATCGTTTAGTAAACCCTTTGGCTTTCTTGAAATGCTTTTCTGCGACTTCCTTAAATGTTCTGAATCCTATTTTCTCGTATAACTGTTTTGCCCGAATATTTGCATCGGTCACATCAAGTTCGAGGTATGGAGAAACAGTAATTGCATGCTGCATCATTGCCTTGCCAACACCCTGACCCTGAAATTTTTCTGCAACCGCAACCGCTTCAATAAAAAAGCCTTCTTCCTGTAGCGTTAGCGGGTGTTCGAATTCACTTTTTAAGGCCATGGCAATAAGAGTCCCTTTGATGAAACCGAAACTCTTAATAAAGTCTTTCTTGACGATTCTTATGCAGCGCTCTTTTTCATCGGTGAGCGCGTATATGCCGGCCAGTTTGGCTCCCAGGTATGCACCGTAGAAGTGATCAAGCAAGAAAGAATTTTTAAAGGCAGCGTTAAGAACCTCTTTATTTTTTGAAAATATGCAAAGATCCTTGTAATAGGCATCGACGAAAATGGCTGTTACCGAGTTTCTTGTATCTTCGGTATTTTGAAGCTTTAGTATTTCAATTTTTTGCATGAGATCCCTCTGTTTTACGGTCAAGCCTTTCAGAACCTTATAATAATACCATTAACACTGGTCATATTTCTAAAGGCGTTTAATTTTTACAATTATTTTCGAAACAATCACCACCAGTGTTTATTAATATAATCAGATAAATAAAATATAACAAAAAGGCATTCATGAATATCATAACCTTTTGTTTGTCTATAACATTGCTTATTACTCTCTCCCCTACAGATGACAGGAATTTTAATTTCCAGTGTGGAGCGCTGTTCGAGCTTGGAAAACATCTTTACACCAGTTATTGTTTTTAAACCGCATCATTTCATATTTTATCCCTATTACATTTGACTGGTATTTCTCAAATAAAAAAGAGAAAATAATCCGAAACTAAAGAAAATAAATGGCAATGAAAAGTTAATTCAGGTCTCCTGATTTCCTGCAAAAAGGTCTGGGGAGAAGAGTAGGAGGGGCCTCAAGGAAGGATTGTCTCGATGAAAATCAGTTCAACGGAAATTGGCCTGATTCTGAGGTTGGGGCAAGAAATTCGTCCTGATATCTGATACTTTTGCAATTATTTTCAGTATATTATTACTATGACAATAAAATGCAAAAGGACGGGAATTTTCCCGTAATTAAATAAGCATCATTTTTGCACAATTTAGTTGCCGGAGTATAATACACTGTTCGATAGTTGTAAACTTGGTATCTTTGAAGATCGGGTATTATAAGGGAAAAGAGTCACAAATTCAAAAGCAACCGGGATCAAATTATAAATGCCTGTGATTGCAATATTGGGGTTTTGGATTTTCTAAAAAGATAGTGCTAAACCCAAAACAATTCGTATTGTAGAAATGAAGGGGGAAAGATGTTTTTCAAAACCACCTTATCTCTTGTGGTCAGCTTAATCGTTTCAAGCACGTTCTCTCCAATCTTTGCCCTTAACGGGACTTTCACCCGTTCCGGTAATTCGCTGCGTAAACCAACTTCGACTTCACAGATATCTTCAGACACTCTGAGCATCAGATACGATATTGAAAGAAAAACACCCGTTTTCATATCTGGAAAAATTGTTGAACCTCCTTCTGGTTCACAGGTATTAAAAAAAATGAGCGTGGTTGCGCAAAAACGGGCTCTTTGCCGATCGTTTTTATCAAAAATCGGTCCTGCACTGAGAATCGCTCATCCCGAAGATGAACTTTTAGTTACTGATATTGATGAGGCAAAAATACTCACTCCCAAAACCGCTCATTTCAAGATCCGTCAGAAATATCGGGGCATAACTATTCTGGGAGCCGAGGCGACTGTTCACCTCAAAGGAGACCGGGCCGATTTTGTCGGCCGTACTATCGCTACCCCAGACCTCGACATAGTCCCATCGTTTACTGCAAACCAGGCCATAGGTCGCGTTCTCAAAGATCTTCACAACAATAATATCAAAGTGCAGAAATTCAGCCCTGATGAGCAGGAGTTTCTTGACTACAAAGAACCATCCGCACAAATTATCATTTATCCTTCTCTGGAAAGCGGTTCCACAGACTGTCTGGCCTATCAGATTTTTGTGCGTCCAAACATGCTCGATTGGTGGGAATATATTGTGGATGCCCACACCGGGGAATTTCTCCTGAAATACAATCGTACCAGCCATTTTGGCGACACAACGATTACTGCCATAGATTTCAGCGGCAACCAACGAGAGATCCATACTTACCTGAGCGATAAACACTATCTTATTGATGCTTCGCGTGCGATGTTCGATCCGGTAAAATCGAGAATACCCAATAATTTAACCGGGGCAATTGTTACCTATGATTATAATAACAAATATCCCTCATTTTCCTCCTACAGCCTCATCACACCAACACATAATGGCTGGGATCCCAAAGCAGTATCCGCGCATTATAATTCTTCGGTTGCATACGAGTATTACCTTTATACACATGGCCGCAATTCGATAGACGGACTTGGTGGAACGATCAGATCTTTTATCAACGTCGCCGATCAGTCTGGATGGCCATTGGACAATGCTTACTGGAACGGTAAAGGGATGTATTACGGCAACGGAAGCCAGGTTTTTAATACACTTGTCAATGCACTTGACGTGGCTGCTCACGAGTTGACTCATGGTGTAATTGAGACAACGGCAGGGCTTCGCTACATAGGGCAATCCGGTGCTCTAAATGAATCTATGGCCGACATTTTCGCCTGCATGGTAGATCGTTCCAACTGGACAATAGGAGAAACAGTCACACGCCCGGGGGTTTACCCCAACAATGTGCTTCGGGACCTTTCGAATCCGCATAACGGGGCAAGAAAGGACGAACAGGGATGGCAGCCTGAAAACATGTCGGAATACAAAAAATTGCCCAATACTACCGCAGGGGATAACGGTGGTGTCCATGTCAACAACAGCATTCCCAGCTATGCTTATTACCTTTTCGCAACAGAAGTGGGAAAGGAAAAGGCTGAACGCATTTTTTACCGCACCCTCACTACCTATCTGAGCGCATCATCGCAATTTGCAGATCTGCGCATAGGTGCCAGGCTGGCCTGTGAAGATTTGCATGGTAAAGAATCTGCTGAGATGACTGCGCTTATGGCTGCATTCGATAGTGTGGGTATTCTGGAGGACACCGAACCATTTACACCTGTTGCTGATCTTCCAGTCAACACGGGAAAAGAGTATGTTCTTCTCACCGCTGCTCCTGCTGCAAGAGATGGAACAACACTTTACATAGCTGACAGCTTATTCGGGTCGTTAAAAAGTGTTTCAAAGCGGCCTGTAAGTTTCCGGCCCTCAGTTTCCGATGATGGAAGCAAAGTACTTTTTGTAAGTGACAAACAGCTTGTCTCTCTAACCCTCAACGGTGATATTGCTACTGAAACGATAATCGACTCCTCCAGAGTCTGGGCGCTGTGTGCGATTTCCCGCGATGGACGACACTATGCTGCTGTACGGGAGGAAAACGACACCTCCATTTATATCGGAAGCATGAGCGACGGTTCGGTGCGAAGATACAATCTCAATGGTCCTGTTGAACAACAGGTGGCTACAGGTGCGGTTAACTCAACGGCTCTGGAATGGAATCTGACAGACGATGAAGTTATTTATGACGTGTTCAATTCATTGCCGGCTCAGGGCTCAAGTGGCCTGCAATTCTGGGACATCGGATTTCTCAGGTCGTGGGATGCGGAGCCGGATACGTTTGGCGATGGCTCGATAAGCAAGCTGTTTAATAATCTTGGTGATGGTCTCAGCGTTGGGAATCCCACCTATTCCAAGAATTCACCAAATATAATCGCTTATGAATTAGTGGATAACTTGACATACACTGTTACTGTCATGACCATGAATATGGAAAACCGCAAAACAGTAGCTGTAGCCCCAACTGAATATCCTGGATACCCAAGTTATTCCAGGCTGGATGACAAACTCGCATTTTCTACGATCAGCGGCAGAGACACAGTCGTTTCGGTTGTAAAACTCAATGACGACAAGCAAACACCTGTGGGTGAGCCCACCATTGCAATAAGTAAAATGAAATGGCCGGTTTACTTTGCAACAGGACTCAGAAATCCCGACCCTACCCGTTCACGTTCGGATATGTTGAAGCGGCTTTCCAAACCCGGCCTGTCTGTAGTTCCGCATAAAGGCAGATTGAAAATGACTATTACCGGCGTCGCGCAAGCCCAGGTCCGTATAAGCATAATTCGCGCAGATGGAAAAATAGTTGATAAAAAGAAGATTGTTGCCACCAGAGAAAACGTCCCCTACATCTGGAACAGTAAAAACGCTGGCGGAGGCTTTGTAGGAAGTGGAATTTATTTCATACGAATGGAAACCCCGCATGGCGCAGTAGTAAAGAGAATTGCGATATTCTGAAAAACCGTAAAGCTATATCGCGGGATTTACACGTTTAAGACTCAAATCTTCTGCAGTTGTCTTAACGTTTCTTCCGTAGTAGATAACTGAGGAAGATGTTGAGGAAGGAAATCATTAACCATGAAAGAAGATAAGATGAATACTGAATAAGGAATATCGAATGCTGAATTTTAAGAATGGGACAACAGCTCTTGGCCCGACAAACAAAGGGATCAAAACTAAACCAGGGAACTTGCAGGCTTTGATCTGATAAAAAACCAGTATTTGATCAAGTTAAGATCTCTAAAACCAGTAGCCAAGAAGCCATAAAGATTCAGTAAACAGCTGCTTCTTGGGCAAAATTTACTTGTACATCTTAACTATTTTTAATCCACCAGTTCCATGTCTATTTTTTGTTGCGATATAGATATTACTACTGGATAGAATACTCTGCAAAGCTTTACCTTGTGAAGGCGCGAATTTTCTTCCAGACAGATCAATTAAATTGCTCCAACCAGACTGAATTGTAATGCGAGGGTGCTTTGATGTCATATTATTAAATTGACATATTTTTACAGTTGGATCATACACAAATTCCATATCCAACCATCGCTCAGCAGCTATCGTTCCCATCTTTACCTGCCCCTGTGCTTTGTAATGAACACCATCAGTTGGAAAGCCTTTGGTATCGAGAGTATCCACATTATTTAGGTTCTTTGTCACTGCGATTTCTGCAGCGCGTATGATTGAATTGAATTGCCAACTGCCCTGAACATCAATCATGGCAATGATTGCGGGGAGATCGGTAACATTAAGGTCTTTACGAATATCGTTGATGAGGCAAGTGAGATTTGTTTCGTATGCATCTGCAAGATTCTTTTCCTGGCCATCAAATTCACCCTGATGCCATACAAATCCAGCCCACATTGGGACATACTCTGAAGTATCATAAGCAGAGTTAAATGCTTTAAATGCATCATCGACAGCACTTAGCATCCGTCTATAGTGAGGTCCTGCATTCCCGTTGTTTGAACTTGGTGGTATCCAACAGTCATTTGGTTTTGAAGCGTAATTTCCCAGATACGTCGATCCGCAGCACACTTTGACAATAGCTATTTTTGTATCGGGCAGTTTTTCGGAAAGTGTTCTTCCAAGAGAGAGTTCAGGTCCGATATTATTTGAAAAACTCCCAAAACCTGGACCCAGGGTCATCCACTCTTTGAGCTTTCCATTATTCTCCCAGGTCATATCCACATAAATTTTCACGTTTTCCACACTCGTTTTCTGATCTGCGGTAAGATCATTTGCCGAAGCATAGCCCGACATATTCGACTGCCCGGCAAGCAGGAAAACTGGTACAGCAGTTTTTGACAGTACGGGTAAAGATGTAAGTATCACCAAAGCAGGAACCAGAAAGAAATACCTCACAGCATATTGTTTATTTGGCAATTTAAGCATAACTACTCCTTATGTATTACTCACGGATCTAACGGAAATGAATTATTCTAATTACCCTATATAATAAACAATAATTTTATATAAATTGATTGTTTTTTATCATTTTTTACATTTCACCGTACTGGTTTTTTCCAATTATCTGAACAAAAACTTTCCTTGTACGGGGTCTGTTATCATGATCTATAACAACAATCTGCTGCCAGGTACCCAGAACCAGTCTCCCCTTTGACAATGGAACCGTTATCCCCGGCCCCATAAATGTTGCGCGGATATGAGAAAACCCGTTATCATCACCCCATGTTTGCGAATGACGAGAATGCATTGTATGGGGAACAAGTTTTTCGAGCTGCTCTTTTACATCCTCAACAAGGGCGGGTTCATATTCTATTGTGGAAACTGATGCTGTTGAACCGATTACGCAAATGTTAACAAGCCCATCCCGAATCATCGATTCCTCAACAATTTCAGAAACTTTTTCGGTAATTTCATGGATGTCGGAGAATCCTTTTGTGTTTAGTGAAATTTCTTTACCAAATACCATTATATACCTCCTTTTACAACTCAACTATATGGTGTTGTAATATAAATGATTAAACCAAAATGTTGTGTCACGTTAGAAAAGAAATATTTGGGCAATGGCACTCAAAAACATTCAAGCTATTAATACAGTAATGGTTATCGAGATTGGGGTCAGATAAAAAAACAACCATTATTATTTATGACATATAACAAATTGCTGTTTTACCTGGTTTTAATCATGTTTTCATAATAGTTTTTTCCGTTATCCTGTATATTTATAAAATATGCTCCGCAAGGAATATTTCTGTTATTCCACCATACTTCATGAATTCCATCGATAACCTTATAATTCACAGGAATCTGAACTTTTCTGCCTAATTGGTTGAAAAAACCGACTGTTTTTTGGGAATTGTCTGAATGATAAAAGGTCATTCTGGAAAAACCGCAAACCGTATTTACTTTAAATTTTACAGGTGAAAAACAGTGCTTCAGTTTTTTGTCTGCAATAAAATTGGCATTTTTTTCAACTTTGCGAATATACCCGCGGTCATTTTCGGTTACCAATACATTCCCCTGATAATCAATTGAAACCGCCCTGACTTCACTAACCTTATAGCCTTCTGTGCGATAATGCATTCCATCACCGGAATGATATTCATCCCCTTCTCTCCCATCAAGGAAGAGGTGAACTAAACCATTATTATCAATGTACCACACCCGGCTTCCTTCATGAGTAGCAAGCAAATAGGATTCTTTGTCAACAAACCAGATACCACGAACCCCGTAAAAAGCTGTTTCGAGTGCAGACAGGCCTGCACCACCACCGCTGTTTTTTCCATTTCCTGCAATCACTGTTTTGGTTCCATCATTATTAATTCTGTATACAAGATTCGCAGAGCGGTCTGTAGCCACAACATAACCACTATGGTCCTGTACAATATTACCTAAAGCACCGAAACCGTCTGCATATGTACCTATACCAGTGTTTTCGGTCCATATTTTTACCCTGGATCCGGATGAATACCATACAGTATCTTCTGTGTCATTTAACCATAACCCTCTTCCCAGTGATATTCCTTCATCATCTTTAAATAGTGTAACCATGTTACCTTTTGAATCAACTTTTCTGATTTTATTGTTACCCAGATCCAGAATATAGAATTCACCTTTTCTATTTACCCACAAACCATTAGGAGAGTTTAATTGCTGTTCCACAGCAAGCCCATCCCCACCATCACCGGCTTCATTGGTTCCAGCTACAGTAGAAATAATACCACTTACATCAACTTTACGAATTGCATGTGCATTCTTGTCAGCTATATAGATATTTCCGGCTGAATCTGCCATAGTAAAATGAGGACGTGACAAAACTGCATCAATCGCCGGTTTCCCTTCATATTTTTCATCCCACTCATTTTCATTACCGTTACCACCTTTCCCGGCTACTGTTTTGAGCAGATTAAAAGATTCCAAAAAGGAATCTGTTTTTGCATACAAACTGTTTTTTACTACAAAAATGCCAAGTACCATAATTATTAAAGGTATAGATCTCATGAAATACCCCCCCCGAGATTTAACATTTAATTGGCGAGTCTGAGGTAATACATTAGTTATCAAAAACTTAAGATTATTTCATTTTTTTTGTAATTCCTCATTTTCACGCCCTGACGGTTTTGAATCATTCATAGTTCATAACATCCAGCAATAGTATAAATCAGCATATTCCATCGTTATTTGAATTGGTTCATTAATGTTTTAATTATTGCTACCAAAATATATCTTGATTGTGTATAAGCAGATAATAAAACATTTATCATCAGGCATGTAAATTTTTACCAAGGAGGCACGCTCATGGTCACAACAACCCAGCAGGTTCGCTCACTACCTGTTTCTGAAGCATTACCAACAGAACGGGCACTTTTTATTCGCAAGACCTATGCTCATCTTGCAGGCGCTGTTGGTGCATTTATAGCTGTGGAATACCTACTGTTCTCATCACCGATTGCACCGGCAATGATTCGTTTTATTATGGGTTCTCAGTATTCATGGCTGATGATTTTAGGTGGATTTATGGTAGCCGGATGGCTTGCGCGAACAATGATTGCCGGAGCAAAAACCCGTTCAATGCAGTATGCAGGATTAGGTGTTTATATCATTGCTGAAGCTTTAATATTCGTTCCCTTACTTTATATTGCAATCAACTTTTCGTCACCGGATGTACTCCCGACCGCGGCACTTGTCACTGGTATGCTTTTTACCGGCCTTTCTGCTTATGCTTTAATGACCAGAAAGGATTTCTCATTTTTAGGTGGAATTCTTACGATAGGCGGTTTTATAGCACTTGGACTGATTGTCGCCGGAACAATTTTCGGATTCAATCTCGGACTGGCATTCTCTGGTGGAATGGTGCTTCTGGCTGCCGGAGCAATTCTTTACGACACATCAAAAATCATCCATGTATACAATACAGACGATTATGTTGCTGCATCATTACAGTTATTTGCATCAGTAATGCTTCTGTTCTGGTATATTTTAAGAATCGTCATGAGATTGTCAAAAAGGTAAAACTCAGTATATTGAATATACGATAATCAAAAAGGAGACACAGAAAATTTGCTGTCTCCTTTTTAAATTAAGGATTATAGATGAGAGTACATTGTTTTCAGCATGCAGCATTCGAAGGACCTGGTTATATTGAAAACTGGATAGAAAAAAACAGGCATTCAATTACATTTACACATTTTTTCAATAATGATCATACGATTCCGGATACAAGTGATATTGATTTACTTGTCATTATGGGTGGTCCAATGAGTGTAAACGATGAAAACGAATATTCATGGCTCATTAAAGAAAAATTGTTTCTGAAAAAAATGATTGATCAGAACAAACCGGTTTTGGGAATATGCCTTGGATCGCAATTAATTGCGAATGTACTGGGATCGAAAATTTTTAAAAACAGCTTTAAGGAAATCGGCTGGTATCCTGTATATAAAACTGTAAACAGCAGGCTTGACGATCTGTTTCCTGATAATTTTCATGCTCTTCACTGGCATGGTGAAACTTTTGATATT
>JAAYEB010000137.1 GCA_012728995.1 Fibrobacter sp.
TAATAATCGATCCCGACCCGGAGTTCCGAGTTCCGACTCCGATTAGGAGCAGGAAAAAGAGAAACAGCAAAAATAGTGTAACTCTTATTTTCGGTGTCGGAATTCGGTGTTGGAATCGGAATCGAATAAGAAAAACAGGAAACTAATAATCGATCCCGACCCGGAGTTCCGAGTTCCGACCCCGATTGGGAGCAGGAAAAAGAAAAACAGCAAAAATAGTGTAACTCTTATTTTCGGGGTTGGAATCGGAATCGAATCATAGAAACAAAGGATGAAGAGTTGATTTCGAACAGATTGGGTTGCAGGGGTATAGTCGGGATACCGGGATTTTACATATTTTTACAATTGTTGCCTTTCAGGATTTTAAATGTATCATCTTTTTGAAAAATTCGGCATTGAACTCGAATACATGATCGTAAATAAAGATCTGCGCGTGTTTCCCATAACGGATAAAATTATTGAATCGGCAAATGGAACTGTCGAAAATGAAATCCGGAGGGGTGAACTGTCGTGGTCGAATGAACTGGTATTACATGTAATAGAGATAAAAACCGGTTCACCTGTAAATTCACTGAATGGACTGGCGCAGAAATTTCACGAATCTGTCAAGGATATAAACAGGATTGCAGATAAATTTGGTGGCGTTCTTGTTGGTGGACCGATGCATCCGTTTATGGATCCTTACAACGAGATGTATCTGTGGCCTCATGGGTACAATTCCATATATGAGTCATTTAACAGAATTTTTTCGTGCAAGGGGCATGGCTGGTCAAATCTTCAGAGTATGCATATCAATCTTCCTTTTGCAAATGATGAAGAGTTCGGGAGACTTCATGCAGCTATACGCTTTCTGCTGCCCCTTATTCCTGCATTGTCTGCCGGATCGCCAATAGTTGATGGAAAAGTAAGCGGTTTTATGGATACACGTATGGAAGTATATCGTACAAACTCATCCCTTATACCTTCAATTACCGGTGAAGTTATTCCAGAGCCGGTTTATTCGATTTCTGAGTACCATGAAAAAATTCTTCAAAAGATATATGATGATCTGGCAAAATATGATAAAGATTCGGTATTGCAGCATGAATGGGTTAATGCAAGAGGAGCAATAGCGCGTTTTGAGCGAAACACAATAGAAATTCGGGTTATTGATGCTCAGGAGACACCATTTGCGGATATCGCAATCGCAGCGGTTATAGCAGGTGTTCTAAAGCAGCTTGCTTTTCAGAAGTTCTGTTCTTATGAATCGCAAAAACAGTTCGAAACACCACTACTAAAAGAGATATTTTTAAATGTAATTAAAAATGGTGAAAAAGCAATTATTGACAATCCTTGTTACCTCCATTGTCTGGGAATAAAACAGGATTTCTGTTCTGCTGCTCAGGTATGGTCTCAACTGATAGATACAATAATTCTCGAAAATTCAACTTCGATTGCTCCTTTTTATTCAGCTCTTGAAATATTTAAAAAACAGGGTACCCTTGCTTCAAGAATACTGAAAGCTGTTGGCAATGAACCAGATGGCGAAAAAATATTATCTGTTTACCGGAGTTTATCTGATTGTCTGGATCAGGGCAAATTGTTTACAGGTTGAGTTTAATTTGCAATTTAACTACTTCTGAATTATAACTGTTTCATGGGCCGACCCCGTATTGCTACTTAATCGTTTAAAAAAAACGTACATGCTTTAAAGTATCAGGTTGAATAGATACTGATTCGGCTATATAATTTAAATAGAGAAAAGAGGTATCAATAGATGGATAACCGGGGTTTTACGATTTTAGAACTGCTTATGGTTCTGTTTATCACAGGCATACTGGCAGCAATGGGTTTTGTCAGATTTAACAAGACAGTTAAAACGAATCAGCTCGAAAAGGAAGCTTGGAAAGTGCGGCAGTTCATTCAGACAGCCAAGCCTCTTGCCATGAAGATGGACAGCAGGGCAAAGATCGTATTTTCTGCTTCAGTATGCAGTCTGTTAGTGGATTCGAGCACTGATGGATCTGGTGGATGGCGGTATGATTCCAGGCTTGCACTTAATGAACCGCTTCGTTTTGGTTTACCTGTATCCTCTCCACCAACTGTTAAACAGTCTTCAGACGTGTTTCTTCCTTCAGAAAATAATGTTGCAGGACGAGGCTGGGATACATGCATGAGTGTAAGTGCAGATGCAATTGGTACTATTAACCCCGGAAGCATTTATGTCAGTTCCAGTACTCTTCCAAAATTAACCTATTGCATAAGCATAACAGCTTCAGGACAATCTTTTAAAATGTTCAAATGGACAGGTTCAAAATGGATAGAAATTTAGAAAAAGGGGCATCAATTATTGAAATACTGATAGCAATCATGATTGTTACAGTATCTGTTCTTGGTATTGCATCATTTTCCCGCAATACATCCAGGACATACAGAAGCAGCAGAGGTACTGATGCTGCGTATGTTGCCGGGCAGATGCTTGTTGCGGATCTTTCTGCTCGTGCAATAGTGCCTGAATCCGGAACCGACACCATTACTGTGGATAATATTTCCTGTATAAGAAGCTGGTCTGTAAAAGACACCTCTTTTTTCAAAAAGGTAGTAGTAAATGTTTCTTATGACCTGATGGGTGTCAGTAAACAGGTAAAAGTATCAGGAGTAACAAATTGAATAAAAAAGGTTTAACGCTGATTGAAATGCTGATCTATATCGTCCTGTTCTCTATTGTTGCGATATTGATTGGTTCCCAGATGAAATCGATGGTAAGCAGTTTTTCCGGTGGAAAAACTATTTCAATTCTTCAATCGGATACACGTGATGTTCTGGCTGTATTGACACGGGATATTTGTAATACCGGATATAAACGGATTATGGTTTCTGCTGGTGGCGTTTATAAAGATTCTGTTATTGAAGGGACTTTTCTTGCCGACTCGTCCTCTTTTATTCATAAGGAAGGGAATCCGGGAGATACGTTGATTATTTACAAAGCTGTACTTGATAAATCTGGTAATTTCAGTAAAAAGGACACAATTCAGTATTACCTCGACAGTACTGCATTAAAGCGAAAAACCGGAAATTCAACTGTTACAATTTCAGAAAATGTACATGGACTTCAGTTTGAGTATGGTGTGTATAAAATCGACAGCGTCTTACTTGATGAGACTTCTTTTAATGCTTCCAACTGGGCAGTTCCTTTTGGCCTGGATGAAATGAAATTTAATCAAAAAATTAATCTGGTTAGTGAGGCAAACCTGAGGATAATTTATGACATGACATTCAGTGAGGATTTCAAAAATGATATGGATTCCATGCGCTGGGAAATAAGGTATTTTCCCACAGCCGGTGTTGCCGGATCTGTTGCATTCAAGGCTCCTAAATCTGAACTTGGTTTAGAAATACCGGTTCCCCAGAACAGTAATGCAGAACTTGTTTTGAGGTACTGGACAAACGGGAGCAAGGATTTTACAGTAAACAGCTTTAAGCTGTTACTGGATAATTTTGGAAAATATCAATGGACCAGTAATCCCCAGACAAACAGGAAAAAGGGAGTAAAGGCGATAAAAATTGAAGCTCTGACAAGAAGTAAAAACAAAGGGGAAACAACTGTCGAAACCCCTATATCAGTGGGGAATGTGTCAATTTCCCGGTCTGGGCCATACAATTGGAGACACTATTCCGAAATAGTGGAAATACCGAACAATGGATTGTTCTGAGCACAAAATGGATCATCTGATTGAGGTTAAATACAAAAGGATTCCGTTTACTTGAACAATGAAGAATAAATTGAGGCTGTTATGCTGAATAAAAAAGATCAGAACGGTTTTGCAATCGTATACGGGCTTGTTGTGCTTTTTCTTGTAACGCTTGGTGGGATGTCGCTTTTATATATTTCAGAAAAAGATAAGGAATCATCAATTGATTATTCAAAGATGCGTGATGCGGCAATGCTTTCAAAAGCTGCTCACAGTGCTTTCGTGGGGCAATGTGAGAAGGAACCAAATTTTGTTATTGCACTTCTGGATTCTTTCTCTTCCGATTCAAAATATAAATGGCTTTTTAATAACTCGATATCTGAATCCGTTAATGAAAAAAGAATTTCGTTATGGAGTGGCAGTGATGCTCCGTCGTTTTCTGCACGAATAATGAAATATGACACTTCAGAATTTATAATTCAGATTGAAGGAAGAGGTTTTGGCGGACTGGGTGGACAAAAAAAAACTACCGGCATATACAAACTGGAAGGAATAAAAAGAGAAGTTCCATTTCCCAGTCATGCACTGTTTCTGGGATCAGGGTTTGGTAACTGTGATCGTCCGCTCACTATTAATGGAGATGTCTTTGCTGGTGGAAACAGCCATATAAACAGCAGCAGCAGTGATATTGTTGTTAACGGTAATTTTAAAACAGGAACTGATGATTTTTCTTCGAACAAGAGAATCATTGTTAACGGGAAATCATATTTCAGGGGAAATGTCAAGTTTCAGGGGTATAATCCTGTATTTAATGGTAAAACCGGTATTAAAGGAAAAGTTGATATTGATGTAGCCCCGCAAGTAAATGGAGATCTGTATTTAAATGGAACCCATGCTGGCAACAGCAGCATAAATGTTGGTGCTGGACCGTATGTGGCCAAATATGTAAATGGCAGATTCAATCCTGGCAAAATTAATGTAACAGCTCCAGCCGTAAAGGAAGCCCAGGGGTCAGATATTGATTTAGCTTCAGAACTGCAGATGGCAGATGTTGATGATGAACCGCCTTCACTGAAAAGCAATCTGGAATCGTATATTCAAAGTAAAGGAGGAACTGTTTACAATGTTAGTTCTTTGGGTCTGAATTTTAACACTCCGGGATGGAATCTTGATACTGCATATAGCAATTCAATGTACAGCAAATGGAACGGTTTTCTGGTGATTAAAGTTACCGGTAATCTTAATCTCAATGCTTTCGGTAATACTTTTAATGGTAAGGCTATATGGATTCTGGATGGTGTAAATTTTAATGCACAGAAATGGTATTCAAGTGCGCCTAATTCAAATACAATGATATATTTAAAAAATGGAGCAAGATTCAATGATTTTTCTTTTGGTGATTCAAAAACTTTCAGGGGTGTGATTTATAATGAAAGTAGTGAGCAATCCCAATATAAGTTTGGAGATAACTCTGAATTTCGGGGTTCAATTATTCATACAGGAAGTTCAAGAACTCAGTTTCAGTCTGGCAGCTCTACTGCCGAGATAAGATATGATAAAAGTGTAATTGATGAGTACAAGGATCTTGGTTTATTGAGTGCGCCTTCTTCTTTTAAGGAGATAGTAATTCTTGAAGATATCAGAATCCGGCCTCAACTTCTCGGTCTTTCATTCTGAATTTATAGTTCACCTGATTATTGATATGCACAGTAAGGCTATTTTTTTGATATATTGACAGGTGCTCCGATAATTATATCATCGTAATCTGCTTTTGCAGTTGAATTCGTATTGTCTGCATCACTGAGTATACCGATACCCTCTACAGCAGGTGGATCCTGGTTAAAGAGACGACGGTAATCCTCAACTATGTTTACAGTTTCATTTATCCAGGTTCCGGCCTGTTTTTTGCCACTTCTTAAGACAATCACCTTTGTTCGTTTGTTATATGGACTGCTGGTTTCGGTTCCTTGGGGAAGTGTAGAACTCCAGACATATTTCAGTATGGTATTAAGGCGAAACATGCCTTTAAAGATAACGTAAATGGCAGCTCCGCTGTCGTTTGTTTTCCTGTAGTTTTCATTTCCTTTCTCGGGAAGTTTATGCATCCGCCATCTCCAGCTTAAAAGCGGATAAATCTGTGCATCGTAAGACTGTTTTTTGCCGATGCTTGTACATCCGCCTCTGGTGTCAATTCGAAGAAATTTATTCTCATTCTCCTTTTTAATGTGATACATCGAGATATCGTTACGGCTTGAGTACCATTTATCGGGAAGTTTTGAAGAAGAGAGTTTGCAGTGACTGAATCGTTCCACTATAATTTGTGATTTCTGGTCCGGTTGAGAGGAGAAGGCAACGGTATAAAGGGTTAA
>JAAYEB010000138.1 GCA_012728995.1 Fibrobacter sp.
CGATATGGCTGGATTGTTCATTGATTCTCTTCATGCAATAGCAACAAATCATGCCCTGTTCCTTAACAAGAGCAGTTTTGGTAGCCTGCTTCGGCTCACCACTGAAATTATCCCAAGTTGGTTTCCAGTTTTCGTTTGCCTGTGCTTTCCAATTATATAGTTTTGGTGGTTCATCACCTTTGATTATGTGCTTCATTTCCCGAGGATCTCCTTACGGGAAATAATAGCTTCTGCTCGAGTCAATTCCGGTTCTTCAGGCATCTTTTCACGCATTTTTTTGATTTTAACCCGACCCTCATCTAATTTGCCATCACCAATAAGCCGGAATATTTCGGAAAGTTCTTCTTTAACTATTGGTACTCTCTCATCAGTTCCCATCAATTCTTCAAGTACCCGGTTAGCATCAAGACCGTAACTATATTGGGGCTTTAATGCTTTAATTGTACTATCTTTCATTTGCAGTAAATTCAGGGATTCTTCGGATATATCCCCAATTACAAGTGGGGAATGTGTTGCAACGATTATCTGTGATTTTGGAAGAAATTCCTGTAATGCGGTAACCACAATCCGGTGCCATGATGGATGAAGATGCAATTCAGGTTCATCAAGCAATATAATTCCATTGGTAAAATCATCCTTTATAAAACGACCGAGCATTGTTAATAATTCGAGTTCACCGGAACTAAGCGAATCTATAGGAATGCGTTCTTTTGTTCGACCTAAGAGATAGAGGTCAAAACCTTCCTGAATATCTTCTCCAGCTATTTCTGCGGCTAAAGATTCGTTTCTTTGCGGATACATAAGCTTCCAAATGCGATTAAGCTTTGCCAGTGCTTCTGCTGAAGCCTCTTCAGTTTTTCTATGCTCTTCGCCAGATTTAGTGAAACTCTTTCGTGCAGTAAGATCTACAAAAAATTGCTTTAGCCGCCATAACCTGTTTTCCATAGTATCCATTGGCCGCTTACCTTTTTTACCGGTCGTTACAGAAACAGAGCCAACAAGTTTTGGTATCCGCCATGAAGGAAAATATTCTATAGAAATGTTATCAATTTTCTGGTAAAAAGCTTTTAATTGTTCACTGGGTGTTGTAACACCCGAACCTTTTACAATATTGAAGTCTTCTCCTTCAAATTCTATTGTTGCAGTGATCTCATAACTTTCACTGCCTGCCCTGATATCAAATTTTTCTCGCTGGCTTCTTTCTGGAAGCATATTTTTTCTACCGAGCAGTAATAGAAGTGCTTCAAGTATACTTGTTTTTCCTGCTCCGTTTACTCCTGCAATAATAATAAGGTTTTGCGCCAAATTATTATTATCAGTAAAATCAAGCTCAAGGTGCTTAATACCTCTGAAATTGTCAATCGTAAGTTTCTTTATTTTCATAATCACCTCTCCTGAAGGTGTAAAATATTTCTAACGCATATTCTTCGGTGTCAGCCCAAGTATTGCTCCCAGATGTGTCGGCACTCTTCGAATAATCCGCTCTGAGTTTAGCCTAACATTGAACAACCTGCTTTTGTTTCGCCTTACCAGTTTTCCATCGTGGCGATAAGAGATTGTTACAGATAATTCACACGTAAAAATCCCTTTAGCGCGATCCTCTTTTGATGTCCTAGTTGTATCCGGAACAAATCGGAAATCTACGGTTTTTTTGTCTTTTCCAACATAAATGACCTGTTGTTGTAGCCTTTCATTATCTTCAAAACCCCACTGCCCGTCTATCTCTACCCGTATATCACCATAGTTTTTATCCGTACCATTGAGTTCAACAGAAAAGAAAACCTCTTCTCCTTCAAGAATTTCATCCTGACCTTCAAGGTTTCCTATATTTAACATACCGGTATCCGGTTCTTTTACCTGAAGCACAAACATTGGAATA
>JAAYEB010000139.1 GCA_012728995.1 Fibrobacter sp.
AAAGACTCAATTCCTTCAAGCCTGTAACTCATCTTCTCTTTTTCATCACAGAAATCAAAAGTCCGTATTAACCCATTCATGATATCATAACCGTTTCTTAACTTTCTTATTATCTTTTCAGTTACATGTTGAGTAAGGTTCTCATACTCAAGCGGTTTTCCGTAGAGATTGGCGATACTTAATAAGAGTTCTTCAGTACGCTCTATTGCATACCGAAACATCCTGAAACCAAAAAGATAACCGGTTCCCCTGATAGACATATCTTTTTCAGAAACTGAAAGAGAACCAATAAGAGAAGATTCCAGACCGTTATCATCAAGGTAGACCAGATTAATACGAGGGCCTTTGTTCTCTGAACAGTATTCAACTGGTAAGATAATATTTCTGTCCGGAATACCGGCCCTGAATTGGACCAAGAAACCGTAAGTGCTTGGCATACATTGAAATAAACAATCTGGAAAATTATAGCTAACAGCGTGACATCGTAACATTTTATTTAATTTGAAATTTATATTTTATCTCTTGTGGTTGAGGACCATCTGTGTCGAAGAATACTGTATCGAATGGTTCATATACTTGTGTGTTGTGAAACTGATAGAATTTCTCAACCGAATCATTAACATCTGAAGAGGTTTTTAAGAAGTTCCATGATTGTATAAATAATACATCGTCCTTGAAAATCTGAATTGTATCACATAACTCAGAATTAATTGATTGGAATGTTGGTCCTCCGATGCCATAACCAGAAACTATTACAATTGATTTTCCATCAGAAATTGTGGTGTCAATTAATGTGTCAATATTGGATAACGATTCGGGATGTACGGCGGTGAAACCGACTAAACGAATTGTGGTTCCACTGCTATTTTCAAGATAGTATGTGTATGTTGTCCATCTGTCTATTTCAGTATGACAGGAAAAAAGTATTAAGATAGATAAAGTAGTCAAAAACTTCATATGATATGCTCCTTAGTATTGGCTTAGGTATTCATCTCGAATGGTAGATGTAATACCTGTTGGTAATGGAAGTGCTTTGATTTCATTTTTGAAATCAGTGATATTTTTGCATTTACTTTTAGCGATTATTGTTTCAATTTGCTTTAAGGTATATCCCGATACACGATCTTGAAGATAATTTGAAGAGAGATTACGTTGATTATAGGAATCTACTAAGTCGATCATTAGTGGTGAATATGCATTTCCACCTCTTTTCCATGTTTGCATATGATACCAACCAAACAACCAGCTTGTTAGCGGTAGGCTATATACCGAAGATGTCATATAATAGCTGACAGCACATGCCCATGCCTCTTTTATTTTGCTATCTACAGTACCAAATGCACCATTATAGATTTCATCATGGTGAGCATGGCCTAGTTCGTGGGCTGTAATACTAAAAAGGTCTCGTGAGGAGATGCGTGTTCCATCATACCAATTTTTCCATATGCGAATATTTTCATTCCATGAACGATAGTGTCCAGATTTATTTGTTGGCCCATTTTCATCCATTGCCTGAATCGAAATGAGATCGAAAGGTTTAGATTTGAGTCCAAAGGTTTGTTGCCCAACATAAAAAGCTCCTGCTCTGAAAATGTGTGCATAAGTCCACGACATTTTTGAAGAAATAACAAGATTCCAAGCTCCACGTTTTTGACTTGGTCCATTAAAAAAAGCTTGTCCGATTCGCCCGCTTCTGATATCCAAACGGTTTTTCGGATACTGCCATTTTAAACTATAAGATAAATCTCCATAATATTTTTTAGAGCAACGGAAGTTACCATTAATATCTGTGTAACCATTCCACCATTTAAACCAATTCCTTGTGCGTACATTAACTGATACAACTGGTACATTTTGACCAAGTATATCATCATAAACTTGAATATTTCCTGTCGGTCTCCATTTTCCCATTGTTTTCGACAGACCTGGTACATTTTCTGGAAGATTGTCAGTGATACGTAACGCTTCCTGTTCCAATAAACTATAATAACCATAAACAGTTTTTTTGGCTATAATTGAATCTTCTGGTTCCGGCTCAAGAATCAACTCCTCCAATACCTCATATTCAACAAAAGGTAGTTGCTGGTTTACACCAACTGCTGTATATTGGTAATTCGGCTTTCCCTCAGGAATACCCGGATCACGATAAACAGTACCACCTTCAAGTATTTCGTAGTCAAGAGGATAATCCCAAAGAACAAGTGATGAATCTTTTTTTAGCTCAAAAAGCTTTAATTCCGTTTCAGGCTAGAAACAAATGTAATAATGTGTTGCCGAAAGGTCTTGGTCGGTAATAGCTGATTTTGCCAAAACTCCACGTTCAACAAGACTATCCCTTGCAAGCTTCATTGGTGAAACGGAATATGGATTTTTAAGCTTTTCCCCAAGTACAAAAGATTCAGAATCGTTTGATGAATCATCAATTGGGTTGATTGAATTAACAGATGATTGCTGACAACCTCCGAAAAAAATGAGTGTTCCAATTCCTCCTGCGATAAAAACATTTTTTAAGAACATTTTTGTTTCCCCACTAATGAATTTAACAGCTTTACTAATTTATTTTGACGAGAATTTGTAGCTTTCTCAGGGAACTCTACGCAACTTATTAAACGTTTGCAGATAATTGTCTTAACAAAATACCTTACAGGTTTTTACGGGATACACTGCTTAAACAAAATATTGAAATTTCTGAATTTTATATTCAACCTTTAGTATAATTGTTTAATATAAATTAATTTTATATAATGATATAGAAAAATTGTTAAAGGTGGGATCATTCCGGGCTGGTTTTCAATAAGTTATTGAATTAATTTGGAATTCTTTTGTAAAAAAAAGATTAGAAAACTCATAAATATTGTTTTTGCCCCGGAAAAGTGTTTTCCAATTACTTCATGCTTTCCCTGTCTTTAACGAATCGTAATCGGTATCGAAATCTGATATTATAAAGAGTAGGCCAGCCTAAACTATAACGCATCCATATATCTGAAAACCAGTAGGGCATAATCTCACAATTGTTAATGTCTGTTAGTAATAAGATCCACGTAAATTTTACTTTTCAGGTTAAGGTTATGTTTTCTTCAACAGGTCACAGGGAGAAAAAAATATCCCTGTAATCGATTATCTTCACGGAGAAGTTTTATAAAATCTTTTAATCAAAACAAACCCTTGAAATAACATTCTCATAATAGTTCGACCAAAAAGACTCAATTCCTTCAAGCCTGTAACTCATCTTCTCTTTTTCATCACAGAAATCAAAAGTCCGTATTAACCCATTCATGATATCATAACCGTTTCTTAACTTTCTTATTATCTTTTCAGTTACAT
>JAAYEB010000140.1 GCA_012728995.1 Fibrobacter sp.
ACCAGCCGTGAATCCAGAAAGATTTATCAGAAACTGGATACACTTCAAAGCGAACGGCCTATCGATATTATCAAACGCGCTCGTCCGATTCTTATTATTGATGAACCTCAACGCTTTGGTAATAAAGCTGAAAAGATATTTACCGACAGAGAGTTCAATCAGCTTTTTACACTGCGCTATTCTGCTACACATAAACACGATTTCAATAAAATTTATCGACTGGATGCCATTGATGCCTACAACCAGAAACTGGTTAAAAAGATCAGTGTAAAGGGGATTGAAGTTATCGGTAACAGCGGAACGAACAGCTATCTGTTTCTGGACAGAATTCAAATCAGCACAACCAGATATCCGGTTGCTTATATAGAACTTGAAGTAAAACAGGTTAATGGAATCCAGAAGAAAATCCGTCAGATCAAGGAGAAAGATGACCTGTATGTATTCTCCAATGAACTGAAGCAGTACAAAGGTTTTGTAGTAAAAGAGATAAACGGGTTTACCAATACCGTTTCATTTACTAACGGTATTATTCTTTCTGTCGGGCAGACTACCGGTGATGTGGACGAGGAGCATGTACGCCGTATTCAAATTCGTGAAACGATAAAGTCGCATATTGAAAAAGAACGGAGCATGTTTCAAAAGGGAATTAAGGTATTATCCCTTTTCTTTATTGATGAAGTTGTAAAATACCGCGACTACAGCAGTCCAGATGAAAAGGGAATTTACGCAAGAGTCTTTGAAGAAGAATATATCAAGGCAACCAGTCAGTTAGATTTTTTAGAAATGGAATACAATGCTTATCTCGAAAAGTTCTCTGTTGAGGATATTCATAAAGGTTATTTTTCGATAGACAAAAAAGGTAAATTTGTAGATTCAAAAGAGAAACGGGGTGAAGGCGGCAGTGATGATGAAAGTGCCTATGATCTTATTATGAAGAACAAGGAAAAACTTCTTGATCTAAAAGAATCTACCCGTTTCATATTTTCTCATTCCGCTCTTCGTGAAGGCTGGGACAATCCCAATGTGTTCCAGATTTGCACCCTCAAACACAGCCAGTCGGAAATCAGTAAACGTCAGGAAATCGGACGGGGACTTCGTATATGTGTTAACTCCCAGGGTGAAAGAATGGATTCTTCAGTGCTGGACAGCGATTTTTTTAATGTGAATAAACTAACCGTAGTTGCCAGTGAATCTTATGAATCATTTGCCAAAGCGTTACAGAATGAAATCGTGGAATCGTTATCGGAACGGCCGGTGGTACTTACTGTAGAAGTATTAAACGATCGTGTTATACATAACGAAAAGGGTGATGAGTTTGTTTTTGACAGCCAGTCTTCTATGGATCTGATTTTTGACATGAAAACCAGGGGTTATCTGGATTCAAATTACCATATAACAGAAACCCTTATCAAAGATGTTGAGAACAAAACCTATGAATTACCGGAAAAATTAAAAGGTTTTGAGTCCTGCGTTGCGGAACTGATGACAGGTATCTATAAAACAGCTAACTATAAAGCAGCAGAAAATGATAATGAAAATAATGTCAATATGGATGTTCTCAAGCCTAATGATAATTTCGCCAAAAAAGAGTTTCAGGATCTGTGGAATAAGATTAAGGTTAAAACTATCTACGAAGTGGATTTTGAAAGCCGGGAGCTTGTAGACAAATGTGTTAAAGCAATAGATGTAAATCTTGAAGTTAAAAAGATCCTGATAAATATCACATCAGGTCAACAGCAGGACAAGATTGATGAAGCGGCACTCAAGGCTGGCGAAAGCATGAAAAAGGAAAAGAGTGTAACAGAAAGGGCGGAATCTTTACTTGGGCCATTAAAGTACGATCTGGTTGCGGAAATTGCCAGAGAAACAAAGCTGACCAGGAAAACTGTTGTAAGGATATTACAGGGTTTACGGCAGGACACTTTTTACAATTTCAGGGTAAATCCGGAGAGCTTTATACAACGCGTATCAAATATAATTAACAATGAAAAAGCTGCAACTTTGATAAACAACATTGTTTATTCAAAAACCGACAAGACCTATGATGACAGTATCTTTACCATAAACAATTTCAAAGGTTCACTTGCAAAAAATATTCTTGAAGTAAAGAAACATGTTCATAACTATGTAAAGACTGATTCAAAGGTTGAAAGAGAATTCGCAACTGATCTTGAGTGTGAAGAGGTTCTCGTGTATGCGAAACTTCCAGGTGGACCCAAAGGCTTTAAGATACCTACGCCGCTGGGCAATTACAGCCCCGACTGGGCAATCGTATTTAACACTGATAAAGTTAAATATGTTTATTTCATAGCTGAAACCAAGGGAAGCATGGAAACACTTCAACTGAAAGAGATTGAGCAGGAAAAAATCAAATATGCAAGAAAACATTTTGAAGCATTAGGCCACGCAGATATTAAATACGATGTGATTGATTCTTACCGGGCTTTAAGAGATAAAGTTATGAGTTGAGATAGCAACACCATATTATACATTGTTATATATTATTCTAAATTCTACGGTTATTAATAATGCTATTTTTTGAAATGGAGGAAGAACGGGTTTTTACACGACCACAACGGGTCGCGGTATGCCAGAAGTTTTCCGGAGCGATAGCGTAGGAAAATTTGGGTGGAGCGATAACGGAACCTGGCTACCGCTGTTGTGCATCGTTATTAAGCTGTTTTCTTCGGGGGCAAATTTAAAATTTATCGGTTTTTGTAATTGAAAGGTGATCACCCATTCCCTTTGCGTCATTTACCCAAATTCCATCCCATCCAATTTCTATATAAAGTGATTTTGATTTGGAGTTATCTGCAACTGCAATAAGTTCCATCCTAATTTTCTCATTTGGATTCATCTCAAATTGGTATTGTGGTAAATTTATCTCTGTAGTTATTTTAAAATTATTTCCCTCTTCAATATATCCGATATCACAAACTTGATCAGGCCCAATTGTCCGTAAGGGAGGAAAATGAGTAGGGTTAACTCTAAGAAAACTACAAAACCAAAGGTAAGCCTCCACTAAGATTCTGGCATTCATAATTATTACTGGCAATTTTCCAAATGTCTATTTTTGTTATGTATATACGACAATTAGGTGCAATTGAAGATCGATTGGAATTTATAACTTTAACATATAAATATTTTGCTTTAATAGAAATTTTATCTGCACGTTTGTGAATGGCAAATGCACCATGCGATGATTTAATAATATCTATTATCAACTTGGGGCCAGCTAAATGTATTTTAAACCAGTCTCCCCAAATTGCTAAAATAGTAACAGAGATAGTTCCAATTGCTACAATGCAATTGATAATAAAATTAATTTAATTATCTGTTCATTACACATAGGTTAGAAATCCATTTAAATATGTTTTGTCATTTAAAACAAGACGATCCCACAAAACGGAAAAGGAAATAATATGCTAATAGTACTGAAAATATTTTTAAATAAAATAGAATCCAGATGGGGACCACTAATAATCTTGAATGACTTACTTCTTTATTTTCATTTTTAAATTGCCACTCTTTAATCATATGGAAAATTCCCCAAGTACTGGAAGACCAAACATAATGAATTAAGTCAAGTGCCAATCCAAAAACGAATAATTTAACGGGTAATAGCAATCCAGTTGGCATAGAGATGGTATCATTTTTTGTAATTCTAAATATCCAAATAATCGCTATGCCTGCGAATGCAATCTGCCGATTAATATCGCTGGCTTTGCCAGACAATTGATAAAAATCTGATTTATATTCGATTAATTTCATACATGACTGCTATCTTTTTCTAGGTCCAGTACTACTTGTTCCATCTTTTGCTCCACCACTTGCGGTTTTTCCCATGTCTTTGACAGATCCCGATGTACGTTGTCTAGTACTATCTGTCCGAACGTTTTTTTGACTTGTTGACTTACCTTGGCCAGAAGATTTTGCCATAATAGCACCTTTCACTTTGATTTGTTTATGTTTGATAATTAAAAACCACTTTTCAACGATTTATGGGAGTTGAGTAATTTAAATATCATTTTTAGCGCCCTGCCTTTAAAGCAGCTTAATAATTTCACACAAATTCTTCGATCGTGACATATCACAATTGAAGTAATACCAGGTTTCAAATGTAAAAAAAATGTCATGTTTGTAACCTTATACATCCTTTTTTTGAAATCAATCCACAATGCCTCTTGTAAAAACCTGTCCATATTACTGTAATTAATACCGCAAAGAAAAAAGCATGCATCATACAGTATAAGATAGATTTATGCATTAAAGCAGGTCAAGTTTTTATCTTTTTACAATGAATACAAAAGCAGAGAACTGAAATCAGGAGCATTTTTGAAGTAGCATAATGGTGTCCTCTGCCTTTTTAAAAATGAAAAAGCAATCCGGAAATTTTCAGAAGGGGTCAGATTGCAGAAGGGGTCATATTATTGATATCTACTCAATTGGAGCCTGAAATTCTATACACCGCTGTTTGTACCTGATATGGATGATTAAACTCATGAAGGGCAAAAACAGTGATAATTTATAGTTTTGTTATTAGATCCTGAAATCTTTTAAATGTACACCTGAATCGTTTTGCAGTCGTGTAGAAACCTTTATTTGTCTCCGTCTTTCAAAATATTATTGAATACCAAGAAAAAAACAGGAAACCTTTACTTCATAATTTCATACTGTATCCACTTTAGTGGATTAAGAAATACAGGTTCTCCGCGGCCGTTATGTTGAGCTTCACCTGCACATAAGGAAAGCGGCTTTTTTTGTTCGAGTCCCTCTATTTTCTTATACACTTATTGGTTGAGTTTAAAACTGTCTCCAGAGAGGGCAAGTTTAAAAGCCGCTTACTGTTTAAAACCCTAAAATTTTTACATACAAATCTTTTAGTTGTGCAGGTGATTAGCGAAACATGGCCGTCAAGGGCACTTTTGGGTACTTTTTTGACCTGGAAAAAGTACCTCGTCGTCCGGGCGCGAAAGCCCGGCTTACTAAATATCCTTTTTACTTCAATGTTTTATTTATTACTTTGCAAAAACAGTTTTACGCCCGACGAACAATCTGATAAAAATAAAGAAATAAATTATACAGGGAGATTATTAATCTCCCTGTTTACTTATTATCTGTATAAAGACAAAAAATAACAATTAATCAAAACAAACCCTCGAAACAACATTCTCATAATAATTCGACCAGAAAGACTCAATTCCTTCAAGCCTGTAACTCATCTTCTCTTTTTCATCACAGAAATCAAAAGTCCGTATTAACCCATTCATGATATCATAACCGTTTCTTAACTTTCTTATTATCTTTTCAGTTACAT
>JAAYEB010000141.1 GCA_012728995.1 Fibrobacter sp.
AGTAAAATAAAAGCAGATGTTAAAAGACGCATAAACCCTCCTGTTTTGGTTTTGGTGAAAACTTTCCTGAAAAATGTGAGGTGCAAATCCTGTACCGGGCAGCTTGGGTATGCCCCCGTCACAAACGGGATTGGTAAGTGCATACTTGATCTGTTCAAGAATAAGCTTATGATTACATATCATTGAATACTGTCGCTATTGCATCAGGATGAATTCGACACGCTGTGCGAAGAGTAAGTGGGGGGGGCATGGATCTCGCCGGAGGGGGCTGAAAAACGGTTATCTCTCGTGCCGCCCACCGATGAAACCAAACAAACCCGCCTGGAAGACGGGGTTTGTTTGGTTTGAATCAATGCGGAGGTATACAGGGTACAAAATGGGTGTCTTTATCAATCAACAAATAAGCAGATCAATAAAATCTATGTTAGATCATAAAAAAAAATAGAATATCAAATAAAAAAACATTATATTTAAAAATAATTAGATAGAACAAATAAAAATATAATAGAATAACTAATATTAAGTTAGAATAGAGGAGTTATGCCGTGGAAGAGTAAAATGGACGAAAAACTGGCTCATTTGATTAAATATCTGACTCCCGGCGGGACAGATATACCAACAACCGTTCAAAACATGGCTGACGAAGAGGCTATCAAGCCAAACATTCCCATCGGCGTTTTTCTTCAGGAAGCTTACAGTATGTTCTGGTTTGCGCAGGATGATCGTGAAAAGCTTTTTGGCGCGAAACTCGATCCCGCACTTTACTATGAGCTGCCTCGACGCATTCAACACCTTCGCCGGTGTGAGGCGGTGTGGTGGAAGGCTCGTTACGGGCTCACTCCCATAGAGGCTGAATACAGACGGGTCAAAGAGCTTGGGTTGAAAACGCGCACGGAACTTCTCCGGCATTTTTCTCATCTGGCGCGGCATGATATGGATTTCGATAAAATCGTCGAAAACATCGAGCAGGGAGAAGGTGATCTTGAGGATATGTTCGACCTTCGATCGCTTAACAAACTCTGTAATCAATATAAAGATAAACTGTTAGAGATTCGTGTCGAACCACAGTTGCTGGAGGATGTTGCTTTTTGTACGGAAAATATCTTTAATCTGTATACGCAGCGGGAACTCGACGATATTTACGAGCAGAGAAAGCAGCTTACTCGCAACAAGGCTTACACCTACCTGCTGGTGGCGGTCGAGGAGGTTCGCCGGTGTGCCTATCATGTATTCTGGTATGATAAAGAGCATCTCAGAGGGTATCTGAGTGAGTACTTCCGCAGAAAACCGAAGGATGCATAATATCGCGGCCGGCAGGAATGGACGTCTCGAATAGTGCTTCAATATGGTAGTGTTGCGATATTCTCCCTGCGCATGGTTTGACAACCTCTGACGCTTACCCTGTGTTTTGATAGCAATGTCAGGCAGAGTCGGAATCGACTTGGTGTTTGATATTGTCGGAAAAGCACATTCCGGCGCTTCTGGAGGCTCTCGGCATCTACATCTCTTCGGGGAGCTTGGTCCATAAGTGCAAAACCCGATTCTTACCCTGATTACGCAGTGCCCGACTTTGTCTGAAAAGTCGGGATTTACGTATTCGGCAAACATAATAATTCATTTCTTTATCTAATAATGGCTTTTAACATGATTGTACATTATTTTACTTCACAATTTATCAACCATTGTACACCGAATCTATCTGAAAATGAGGCAAAGTAGCTTCCCCAGAACACTTTTTCGAGGGGCATTTCAATTTTTCCACCCTCAGAAAGGCGTCTGTACAGTTTTTCTGCATTGTCTTTATTTTCCGGTTGTAACATGATATACACATTATTTCCCATGGTCAATGACTGATTCATGTTTTCAGTAATATCAGATCCCATAAGAACTGTATCAGATCCGATAGGCAAGGCAATGTGCATAATTTTTTCCTTCTCATTTTCTGGAACCTGTTCCATGGATGAAGGCATGTCTTTGTATCTGTTGATATCAGTGAATTCTCCACCGAAAACAGACTTGTAGAAATTAAAAGCTTCCTCGGTATTCCCGTTAAAATTCAGATAGGGATTTGTTTTAAGGTGTATTCTGTCACGGATTTTTTCTTCCTGCTCCTTAAGTTCGGGTGTAAAGGTTTCACCAAAATCTTTCTCTTCGAATATCGGACGGATCTCTACTTCTGAATAACCACCAGCAGGATTTGGAATACGCTTTACCCATTCAACGGCTTCATTCATTGATTTAACTTTCCATAACCAGTAACCGGCAATCAACTGGTTGATTCCACTGAATGGACCTTCGAGCACAGTGGTTTTTCCGTTATCAAAAATTATCCGTTTACCTTTTGAGCTTGGGTGAAGTCCTTCGCCTTCAAGCAGTATTCCAGCTTTTGCGAGTTCTTCATTAAATTTTACCATCTGGGCTAAAAGGCTGGTATCTGGCAATGTACCTGTTTCATATTTTTCATCTGCTTTTATTAAAATCATAACTTTCATGAATGCCTCCTTTTCTGCTCATTACTGTGAAAGCAGTAATTTATGATTGAAATTATATAATGTTAAATAATAGACGAGTAAGACATTATGGCTGAATTACAATTAAATGAATAAAACCTGTATATGATGAAGGAATTGATGCATTAATACTAAAAGCAAAAAGTATTCCACGATACGTTTCGAAGAGATAGAAAAAGACTTTCTGTTTTCGACAGAGTAATTCATGCGATCAAACTGATGCAAAAACATGGGGTCGATTTCAATATTATCTGCACGGTTAATTCTGTCAATAGCCGGTACCCTCTGGATGTATACCGTTTTTTTCGGGATGAAATCGGGGCGCAGTATCTTCATTATCATGCTTGCCAAGCGCACACGCCCCAAGCAGTAACACTTTGTTTCAACAGATAATTGTACCATCTACGGGGCGGGTTAATAACCTGCTCCAAGCGGGATCTGTTGTTTCACGTTACAGTCCGAAATTTCTCCAGAGCAACATTGTGTC
>JAAYEB010000142.1 GCA_012728995.1 Fibrobacter sp.
CAGAAACGTGACTGAAAATCAGATAGTTTTTTACAACCGGATTCATTTTTACAGCACATAAAGCAGAAACAGATGTAATAAACCCATCTATAATCACCGGTATCCGTTTTTTTGAACAGCCGAGTATAAAACCAGTCATTCCTGCAATTTCAAACCCGCCCAATCTCGCAAGTGCATCAAAGGCCGAACCATCCCAATTACTCTGGTGAAATTTTACACTGTTCACTACTGCGTTCTTTTTCCTTCTCATGACCGAACCTGTAGCCCCGGTACCCATCCCCACTGTTTTTTCCGGGTTTTCGTTGAGCAACAAGGCAGCTAATGCTGAAGCAGATGTTGTATTACCTATTCCCATCTCCCCGATGGCATACAGATCACTATGTATTGAGAGTGCAATTGAATAACCTGTTTCAAGTGCCTGTAAACACTGGTCATTTGTCATAGCTGATTCTTTGCTGAAATTTTTTGTGCATGGTGCAACCGGATAAGATAAAAGATGAGAATGGCTTTCAACGTTACCGTCAATACCCATATTAACAACTTTGTATTGAACACCTGCCATTTGGCACATAACACTTACAGCTGCGCCTCCGTCAAGCATATTACGGACCATTTGAATTGTAACGTCTTTTGGATAAGGAGCAACTCCTTCCTCAGTTATCCCATGGTCACCAGAAAATACATACAACATTTTTTTATTAATACACGAGTTCTCATCTCCACGGCATAGGCAGTATTGTAAAACTAATGATTCCAGATAACCAAGGCTTCCTTTTGGCTTTGTCAAATTATCCAGTCTTTCCTGTATCAACCTTTGTTTTTCTTCATCTGACGGGTTTTCAATACCCTTTACCATTTTATCCATGAAATACTCCTTAACTTAAGAATACTGAACAACAACTTATTGTTCTCCTTTAATTTTGACCGGTATACCTGAAACGCATAAATAAACCTCTGTTGCAATACCAGCAATACGCTGATTCAATTTACCTGCCCAATCCCTGTATCGCCTTACTGCCGGATCGTGCGGGACAATACCCCATCCAACCTCATTGGAAACAATAATTATTTCAACTTGTCTTTGCGAAACGTACTCTTTCAGAAATGAACATAAATTTTCAATATTTGTTTCGAGGTTAGAATTATCACTACCGTAAACATGCCAGATATTTCCAAGCCATACTGTGCAACAATCAATAACAACTACAGCCTTTTCTCCTGTTTTTTTAATGACAGAGACAAGATCTATTTGTTCTTCAACAGTTTTCCATACATCTCCCCGCTCCAGGCGATGTTTTTCTACCCTTTCGTGCATTTCTTCATCTATCACTTCAGCGGTTGCAATAAAGATTTTTTGTGTATAATTTGATTTTTCCCCGATTTTCAGTGCCAGGTTACTTTTTCCGCTCCTTACACCGCCGGTTATTAATGTAACAGCTCCCATTCTTCCTTCAACACCTCCATAGAACCGAAAAAATCGTTTCCATTAAATATTTCCAGAGTTATTACTCCTTTATACTTTTTCAATATTAGTTCATTCAGAAACAATTTCAGTAATCTTCTGTCTCCTTTTTGTAATCCGACATGATCCTTGAAACTGCATACGCCATGAAGGTGAACTACAATTGTTTTTGATAACATCTGTTTCACATCATCAATCCAGTTTTCATGACCATTCAGCCACAAATGACCGACATCACAGCACAGAGACATATTAAACTGTTCAGCCAGATTTCTGTGCCATACCCATGGATAACCAAGATTTTCTATAGCAATTAAAGACGTATCCTCAATAAAAGCATCAAGGTTTTTTAAAATCTCGAAACATCTTTCTGTCCACCTTGCCAACCCATCTTTATTCGTGTTCTTAGTTACTCCTTCAAGATGAAGTATCCACGCACGTGGATTTAACGGATAAGTCAACTCAATTACCTTTTTGGCATCATCACAGAATTTAATTCTATCCCTGACATTTCCCGATCCAGCTTTTTTATCCGTCGGCAAATGAATTGTATACCCTATTGCGTATTGACTTTTTATATCTATCATCTCTGAAATATTATCGCTCGACGGCATATTTGATAATTCCGGAGATTCGAATAATACGAGTTCAATATCTTCAACATATGGTGCAAGTATTTTTATATTTGGCAATACATTATCAGGTATAATATAAGATGTTGTGCCAAGCGTAAACGGGTATAAGCCCTTTTTAAATGCCATCATTTCTCAATACCTTTTCTTGCACATACTCCTTTTGTATAGTAATGCTTGATTTCTTTCATTTCTGTTACCAGATCAGCAAGTTCAATCAGTTCTTTTGGAGCATATCTTCCTGTAATAATTACCTCACACCCCTTTGGGCGGCAATCTATAACACTCATCAATTCATCAATGGTAAAAAGACCAAAATACAATGCAATGTTTGCCTCATCAAGAACGATTACTTCATAATTGTTTATTTTCAGTAACCTTTTTACCTCATTTAAGCCTGTCATTGCCAATTCTCTATCTTCGTCCGTTATTTGCTTTTCAATAAAACATCCTTGTCCATACTGATGGATCTCTATAAGGTCGTCATACCTCTTCAGCGCCTTTATTTCGCTGTAAACCTCTCCCTTTACAAACTGTATAAACAGCACTCTTTTTCCGGCCCCTGCAGCTCGAATAGATAATCCAATCGCAGCAGTTGTTTTTCCTTTACCATTACCGGTATAAACTTGAATATATCCTTTCACTATAACCCTCTTTTAATATCATCATTTAATTATTACCTGAATCGGATGATTAACTTTTCATGAGCTGTACAGCGGCATTGAGCAGAAAGGGCTTTATGACTGTGAAGATCATATCTAACTTTCACGGTTGTCGTTGTCGTTGTCGTAATCGCTATCCCCATGACTGCATTTTAAGCGTTCAGGGTCTATTTTTTTATGCCAATGTCCACTAATCAGATCGTGTAAAAAAATCGTCTGATTCAGGTATTACATTTATTAACTTACCAATTACATTATGATTATTTTCCTGTTTTCGGATCTATTATAACTATTTTTGGAATATCTTGTAAACTAACATAAGCTTTATCCGGATTCAAAACTTCTATATCTACTGGATTTGATTCCTGTTCTAAATTTACTTCATATAATATTCCACTAATACTTATATTTTCCGGATCAATACGCATCAATTTATCTGAACCAAATCTCTCTATAACATAAATCCAGGTACCATCTTCACGAATAATTGCATCACTGCTGATTTCCATCCATGATTTTCCCATCGATTCTCCATTAACCTTCATCCATTCCAGAATGCCTGTTCTATAATCTGTTTCTGTCAGGAAAAGTTTACCATTTAAAATACTCATGGATGAGGGTGGAAGAGTCATTGATGATGAAACTGTTTCACCAATCTTTATGTTGTCCTTAAAAATTTTAACCCCCGCATCATCTGTTACCCATTCACTTACAAACAACCTTTCAGTTTCATTATCATAACAGAATCCGCCAAAAGCGTTAACAACTCCTTCCAATGTATCTATAATTTCACCATTGTCAAAATCGATTTCATACACAGGTACATTTTCATATTCAATATATACCTGCACATAAAATCTTGTACCGCTTTTATGTACAATCTGGTTCGGACTCCCCCCCAGAATATCCTCTGTTATTACCGTACTTATCTTTCCACTTGTCAAATCCAGTTTCTCTATTGCCCCATCACCGGTCTGATAAGAACTCCCCGGATTTGATGCGTATAACTTATTGTCAACTATTACAATACTATAATTATTTTTAAATTTCAGATCATATATTTCCACTACCTTATCAGTTGCAATATCTATTTTCAGTACTTGTGAATTACATCCAGGTTCAAATCCATTTCGCCGTTGTAATCCCGCATATACATAATCACCATACCGCACCATTTGATCAACATAAGGATTACCAGTTCCATCATCAGGACATGCATACTCCTGTATATCAATATATTTAAAAGAATCTTCTTCTGTCTTCACCGGATTTTCTGTCTCTATACACCCCGATAAAAACCATACAGCAAACGTTACACAAACAAATAAACATTTCTTTTTCATTATACCTCCTGACAATGTAATATTTCACCAAACCTGCATTTTTACTTACGCATTCGGATTCGTGTATCAATACGTTATTCCAAAATTTTTTCAATTGTTTTGGCATTACCAAACGTTATTGATTTTCAACAACCGACAATTATGAATATCCAATACCTCATACAACAATAATCCTTCACCATACTCCTTGAATTTACTGGTAATGGTATAGTAAATTATATTTATACTTATATTTCATATTACGCGGCTCAGAACTGGTATTCTAATGTTAACCTGTATTCCCGGCCGGGATAAACTATATGTGTTTTTGCATTTTCATAATTTCCCGGAAGATCTTTCCATGAAAAATTAAACATTGTAATATTGTTTGCAGATACAGCTAATGAAAATCCCCGGGATGGATACCATCTTAACCGAAAGCTGTTGAAAAACAATCCTTTTTTTGTTATGTCAGCAGGCACTCTTTGAACATTTTTAAAATCACGATAACAGGCAGAATGAAATTCAAGTAAATATTGTAAATCAAAATTGTACCATGGTCCAATCCGTGTCATAAATTCATTAATAACAGGTGGTTCTCCTGGCAGGTGTAATCCTTTATAGTAACTGATATCAGAGCTGTTTTCTGTTCTTTGTATAGTCAGATGATTCTCGAATTCAAGATATTTAATAACAGGTAAAGCAACATTCGCTTCAATCCCGTAAACATTGGCTCCGCCTATATTTCTTGACTTTAAATACCTGCCGTCGTTATGAACATAAATCCCGTTTTTTAGAAGATTGTAAAAGCCGATAATTTCTACATAACATCTGGATAAATTTAATTTAATTCCACAATCAATCGTCTGACCACTCTCTGTTGCCAGATCCGGATTTGGCAGTACTGCGCCAAAAGAGCCATAACGCTCATGAAGTGAAGGAATTTTGTAATAACTTCCAAGATTTGCAAACAACAAACAACCAGTAATCCCTGTCCAACGTAACCCTGCACGCCAGGATTTCTCCATCTCAGTCGTATCATTATCCGGTACAGAATATTTAAAGTAGCTATCCACACCTCCATCTGTTTGGGTATAAATTCCCTCAATCGCGCCTTCAAGTTCCAACCCTAAACCGGTTTTTTCAGATAAAAAATCCAGTGTTGTGGAAAATGAGCCTTGAACCCTTCTTCCCGGCCATTCTCCATGTATACTGTCATTTTTACTTGAAAAAGGATCAAAGTCTTCTCCAGTTATGGACATTAATGCATTTAGAGACCACCATACACAAGGTTTATAATTTAACTGCAGCGCGCAATTTGCTTTAATGTCCCGGTATCCTAACTCTATATAATCTCCTGAAGTTAAAGTACCGTGCGGGTGACTGAAATGATCAAGTCCGGTAGAATGTGTTTCGCCAGTTTTTATCTCAAAATTCATTCGTGGTTCTAATGTCATCCTTGAACCGTATTTTTTATCTGATACGATTCTAATATCTCCAACCGTACAATTCTGAGTATATCCTGCCGTTACATTTTCTTTTGATTCTTCTGCCGGAATTCCACCTGAGATTCTTGTATGTTCCAACCTGCACCTTATAACAGAACTGTTATTCAACCAATAATCGCCCGTTAATCCGCCCTGTGCATTGGTATATTCTCCATTATTGACATAACGGATCTGGTCATCTGAAGTAATTGTTACTGTGTTGTTGCGATCAAGATATGGGAAAGTATTTTTCGCATGTTTATAAGAAAGGTATGCACCCAAAGTGGCGATTGTATCAAAATGACGAAACACATCGATACAGCTTTCAAGCAGGCCATAACTGCCACCTGAAACCATAATTTTTGTACCATTCTCTCCAGGTGTCGGACGCTTCGTACGCAAGTTGACTACACCACCAATACCGTTTCCTCCAAATGATGATGGAGTAATTCCCTTATGTATTTCGATTGATTCAAACCGCTCCGGGTTCAATTTACCTAGATCAACCGCACCACCCATAGATGAATTCAATGCAACACCGTCAACAAACACTTGTATCCTGGATCCGGGGATCCCTCTGATTGATACTGTCTGCATTGAACCAGTACCGCCATAACGCCTGGTATGAACTCCGGATTGCCCGGATATTACATCTGCAATGGTTTTGCCAGTACCAGCCCACTGATCTGCTTTTACTACTGATAGCGAATGAGCTGTTTCCATAAGACGCTGCATTCGATTGGCAGATACAAACATCTTTTCAAGATACGATATCGCTGCAGTATCTCTATTTTCACTTGAAATAGCCCTGTCTGCATTTGTATAATTTGCTGACGAGTCTACTGTGTTGCTGCTATTAGCTATAACATTCTGTTCAGCAATACATGCGTTATAACTAAACAGTAAAAGCATGCACAATTGTGCTGGAAATTTATAATACACAAAAAGGATTCTCCTTTGAACCTTAAACCCATGAAGGTTCACAAGTGTAGATAGTGATTCAGGCAGGTCTCCTGGCTTTTCCGAACTGTCGCCTTCCCATCCTGATTTTACATCGGGGCAGTGGCTTGGATTGACAGTTCCCAATTCCAGAGATGGAATCAGTAATGGAATTACAGTGGCAGGTCCGCTTCGGATTTACACCGACATTCCCTGGCTCCTGAATTAATGTAAATTGCAATTAAAATATTTTATGTTTTTTGATCAGACAACTCTTTTTAAATAAATATTCAATTAATTGAGTTTTTGTTTTTAATGAACATTAAAGGGAAGACTATATCACTTACGCAACAGGGAAGCCATACTGCGATAAACAAAAAACAAAAAACAACCAGATAAGTAGCAAAATTCAAGTGACCTTTTGACATAAGAATGTGAAATGTTGATGCCCAGGTGCTTAATAATACATGCCCTGCGTGCGGGAATTTTGTCTGTGGAAATATGTAAGCAATAGCAACACCCATTATAGCAAGCGGATTTATCAGCCACCACTTTTCAATAAATCCTATATGAATCTCTCTTTCAGGCATACCAAGCAACATTTCAGCTATAAAAGGAATAACCGAATCACTCAGTGTAGCAATCCCAACCGAACCAAAATAACCTATTAACAGGAGTGTAAATAATTTCTTGCCCGATTTAGTATGGGTTTTATACATCGATGCAGTCACCAGAGCACTTAATACAACATGAATTGGATGCAAAGTATAAAAAATTTTATACAAAACAGGTTGTCGTAATCCCTGAAATACTAATGCAGCAAGAACTCCACTCGATGCTCCAATAACTGTAAAAGGCGAATGCCGTTTTAACTCTGCTAATATATACCCGGCCATTAATACCTTATCCTGTAGTCATTAAAGAAGCGAACATCGCAACAACATCCCTTGTCGACCATGTAAAACAAGCTAACGTTACGACATCCGCTTCTTTAAAAACCCAAAAAGTTTTTTTAGCAAAAAACATGCACATTTTTCGATCTCGAAATACTTGATATTTAAAGGAATTAAACATGAGCAACCAACAACAAATTGCAGTAACGCATCAAATCATTGCATGACATTGCGAATGTGAAATGTAGAAGCTTTTACCAAAAATCGAGATGAAATCAGAGCCGATGAAGGGACTCGAACCCCCGACCCGCACATTACGAAGGAAATGTACTCTCATATAAATCAAACACTTACAAGACTACCGTCACCACCATCATCACCAACCATTCGTACTTTACTGTACGATTTCGTGCGATTAAGGTTTGGGTTGCCTCCCTTCGTATTCACGGCTTTACTAGCTGATTTTTCAATTCATAAGGCTCAGAAATTATCTGAGCACTCTTGTAATCTATCGTTATGCGAGCATTCCTGAACAAATCTAATCCAATCAACGCATGAATGCCCCATGATTTTTCAAACCTCGAAACTATAAACTCTGTATCCTTGAAATGATGACCACAAATACTCACTGATGGCAAAACTATCTTATGGTACTTTTTCGTCTGCTGTCCATCAGGCATTTTCACATCGGCATTATGCCCTATATCAAGTATTCCAAGGTGGCTTAAATAGCTATCAGCAAATTCGGTTCTTGGAGCACCTGTATCTAATATACCTCTACCCTTTCTTACTATCCCTTTATCATCCAGCAGTTCAAACTCAACGTAGATATGATGCCTGCTACTATCAAACGGGATCAGCAATTTCGACATGCGACCTCAATCCCGAAAAAGTAGACTCACCCGTATAGAACATAGCCGTTGGCTTATCAGGTAGTGGTTCTTTATATATTTCATCTTCGTTATTAGAATGACGGATAACTACACCAGCCTCTGTATTCCCATACTGATCCTGTTCCAGATCAGTAATAAGCAGCCACTCATCAGGATACTGTAGTTTCATTTCTTTCCATGTTTGTTTCTTCATAGCTTGATCTCCTTGTTAAAGCAAGGAAGAAAAGCCACCGAAAGGACTCGAACCTTCGACAGCGCCATTACGAATGGCGGGCTCTACCAACTGAGCTACAGTGGCATTTTTACATAAAATACGTTTTGCCCTCAAAGAATGTATAGAGCGTTTTACCCCAATCACTCTTTCCTTTTTTCATATTTTTGTCTCGATCCGTAGTCATCCCCAATTACTAATGGTATCCTTTTATTATAGAATAAGGAAAACGAATCTGGATAGCTCTAACTAAACGATGATGAATTTGGTACTGGAGTTATGATTGGTGATCGTCAAATACTAACTGTTGACCATATTTTCGAAAACCATGACCCATCAGAAAACTGGGTTGCAATCTTTAACTGGACAGAAACTGATAGATTCGAAAATTTTTCGTATATAGACTTCTCTCCATATTATTGTTTTAACATTGTAGGATATGATACATTTAATGGAAAAAAATTAAAGCAAATTACATTGGGCGGAAAAGACAAAATGGATTTGTCGATTATTAAAACAGATCGAATACCTGCCCCAAGAATAGATTTCCAATACAGCCCCATACCTCTTAATATTTATAACGGGATAAACGTTAAACAATATCTTGTTGGTAAAGAATTGTTTATGATAGGCCACTGTTTGGGGTTACCACTTGTTTTGACTGATAATGCATTTGTCAACAATGAAATTACTTTGGATGATGCGAAGGAAATGGGTATCACTAATCTGGTTGATTCTACAAAGGAATTAACGCAAAACCAATTTGATCGCCTTTGTTTTGCTGACCTTGATGGATATGCAGGTAATTCTGGCTCTCCTGTGTTTGTAAAAGATCGTGCCAATTGTTGGAGAATCGTAGGGATATTTACTGGTGGACCAGATGACTATTGCGTAAACTCAATAGGTTATATACAAGAGCATAAATACATGAAAGGAGAAGATACTTCGGCATGCGGTGAGTGTTATGGGCCAGGAAAAAAATTTGAACGTTTTCAAATACTTGAGGGAATGCCAAGATTTAAAAAACATTGCGATACAGATTGTAATTACATTAATATCGTTAAAATTTCTGATATTCAAGTAAAGAAGCCTGTTGAATCGGGAGGTGATTATATTACCCAGTTTTTGGTATTGAAAATGTTAAAATAAATGACCGCTTAGCTTGTAAAGATGTTAATGATATCATGATGCCAGTGGCTTGCAATGGCAAAATTGAAATTGGCAGAAGTGGTGAGTGTGGAGATTTAATTTGCAGAGGTGATGTGTTTTTACGTGATTACGCTAC
>JAAYEB010000143.1 GCA_012728995.1 Fibrobacter sp.
AGATTCTGGTAACAGAGATTTATACGTTCAGGTGCATTGTCTCTGCACAACATATTCTCCAATGCCTCCAGATAGTCAAATCGATCTGCAATGTTTGCTGTATCCATCTCAATTACTGTAGGAAGGGATTGTAATTTCACCTTTATCATATTTTTGTCAGTTAAATCAATCTGAGATATTCCAGACAGCAGCTCTTTCTCCGATCTCTCTACTTCATCAAGAACCATCAATAACCTTTTCAAATCGTCTTCAACTGCCTGGCAGTAATTATCAGTGCCATTCTTGTTTATCCTTAATCCTGTAACAACCGGTAAAGATGATACTGATCCGGGAATGAAAGGAAGTACAAAACCGTTTCTGTCAATTTGCCTTATGTTACCATCATTTACCAGGGCAACCGGTTCCCGTTCCTTTATCATGATTAGTACTATTCCGCTTAACTTTCTATCAATTTTTATTTGCTCAATCCATGGATTTTCCTTCAATTTTTCTGTAATATTTTTCTTTTTAACTTTATATAGTTTATCACCGTGCTTTAATCCCGATCCAAGTGTTATATCTTCACGGGATACGTTTACAGTTCCACTCACTTTTATCTGTTTGATTGAAAGGTAATTGGATTCCAGAAATTTGTTCCAGATTTTCCCTATTCCATTTCTCCCGGCCATTGCACCCACAACCAGAGCACTACCCATAAGTATGGCAACAAACAATCTAAAGAAAAGCTTTTTAAATCTTTTCCTGATTTTTCCTTTACGTTCAATCTGTTTTTTACGGCTGTTAGCACCTAAACGTTTAGCCATTTTTAATTCTCTCTACCAGAATTTCAGCGCATTCTCCTATATCGCCAGCCCCCATAAAAATAACTGTATCACCATTCTCAAGAATATTTCGTACAATTTCTATCAACATTTCTTTCTGTGGTTCGTACCAGGCATTACTGTTTCCAAGTTCATGAATTTTACAGACAATATTTTTTGAAGAGATGCCAGGTTGTGGCTCTTCTCTGGCCTTATATATATCAGATACAAATACTTTATCAGCTTTTGAAAGGCTTTCGGCAAATTCATTTACGAAATCGCGTGTTCGTGAATAAAGATGAGGCTGAAAAACAGCAACGATACGTTTACAGCCACAACTTCTTGCCGCATTTATGGTTGCGTCGATTTCAGCAGGATGATGAGCATAATCATCTATTACACTTATTCCGTTTATTTCACCAACAATTTCGAATCTTCGTGAAACACCGTTAAATGAAGCCAACGCACTGGAAATAGTTTCAAAGTCAATTCCCATTTCAGATGCTGTTGCAACAACTGCCAATGAATTTTTTACATTGTGCAATCCGGGAACACTTAAACAGATTCTGCCGATAACATCCCCATACTTTCTTACCGAAAAAACTGTTTTTCTCTTTTCAAATGTAATCTTTTCAGCAGTGTAGTCGGCTTCACAACCAGTTGCATATGTTATGATAGTTTTGTGGATGTCAGGTAATATTCCGCTTACCCCGCAATCATCTTTACATGCTATAACAGCACCATAAAATGGTACACGGTTGCAGAATTCTATAAATGCATCTTTAATCGCATCAATCGACTCATAACAATCGAGATGATCAGCCTCAATATTCGTTATTATGGCAACTGACGGATACATGGCAAGAAAAGAGCGATCATACTCGTCGGCTTCTGCAATCATGACATTTCCGGTTCCGGTTGTTGCAAAAGAAAGATTGTCACGCAATTTTCCTCCGCCAAGAATTGTCGGCTTTGTTCCTGCTGCACGAAAGACTTCACCTGTCATTGATGTCGTAGTTGTTTTTCCATGAGTTCCTGCTATACAGATAGTATATTTGTCTCTCATTACCTGCCCGAGTGCCTCTGCACGGCGTATCGAAACGATTCCATTCTTATCCGCATAAATACGTTCCGGATTATCCTTCTTTATTGCGCTTGAAAATACAAGTATGTCGGCATTTCTTACATATTGCGGTGTGTGTGAATACTGTACCGGTATTCCGATACGTTCAAGGTAACGTGTTACTTCAGAACACCTGGTGTCACTTCCGCTTATTTTGTGACCATGTGACAGCAGAACTTCAGCAAGAGGACTCATTCCAGCTCCACCAATTCCTGCCATGTGTATTTTTTTTGAAAATTTTCTCATTTTTGTTAATTTCTGTTAAAAATATCCTCACATATTGTCCTGCTGATTCTTGAAGCAGCATTCAGAGGAGCATGATCCAGTGCTTTTCTGCACATTAACTCAAAACGAAAGTCATCTTCCAGAATGTTTCCGGCAGCTTCCATAAGCAACTGCGGCAAAGTTTCATCCTGAACCAGCCTGATACCCCACCCCTGCATTTCAACAACACCCGCATTGATCCAAAGCGGATTATCTTTTTTTGTTGTTCTTGGAATAACGATACATGGTAAACCGAAATATGCGATCTCCGAAAGTATACTGGTTTCAGCCCTGCAGATTACAAGTCTGGATGCTGCATAATAAGGATATAGATCCTTAATATTCCTGAAAATAAATATACCACTGTTATTGTAGAATCTCTGTTTAATTGACTTATAATCACACTTTCCGGTCTGCCATACAATCTGATATCCTTTAGAAATCCATTGCTCAACAACAAACAGAAGATACGGATTGATCAAACTTGCCTGATCCTGTCTGCTTATTATCAGTATTGTCTTTTTTTTCCGGTCAAAACCCCTGGAATAAACCTTTTCATCGTATGGTCTGTTGACCGGACGAAGTGGTACGCCAGTCAATTCGGCCGCTCCGTGCAATGGCTTGGGCCCTGCATGAGGGAAACCGAGGAAAACTTTTCTGGCACCTCTTCCAAAAATTCGACTTGTCAAACTCGGCACAGAATCCTGCTCATACAGATAATACGGAACTGACCTGAAACGGGCAGCAGCCAACACAGGAATACATTCTGCACCTCCAAACGATACAACTGCTTTTGGACGGTTTTGACCAAACATTCTTGTAAATTGAACCGTCTCCTTTACTGTCTGGCAGACCTTCTTAATGTTTCCCTTACGGTTTATTGATGATCGTATCAGATGTATTTGATGTTTTCTGCACATGTTACGTATTCTGCTGTTCCCCAGACTTACCCATGTCAAATCAACAGCCTGTGCACACCGGCGTAATTCAATAGATACTGTCAATGCAGGGAAAATTTGTGTCCGTTGGTTTCCGGCAGCCATAATAACCATATTCTGCCTTTTTTCTTTTAGCACAGAGATCCCCGGAATATATGCAGTATTTTTTTTCATACTTTTATCAGCCTTTCAGAGCGGATACTCTGAAGCACTTTCGCTGAAACATCAGCCTGACTTGATATGTTAAGTAAGATTCCTACACTGCTCATCATGAAAATCAGACTCATACCACCATAGCTCAGAAACGGAAGCGGTATTCCGGTTGTGGGCACCAGTCCGGTTCCCACTGCGGTATGAAACAACAGGTACATTGCAATAACTGAAGTAAATCCAAACGACATTAACTGACCCATCCGGTCCGGAGCATTTAATGATATTTTCATTCCCCTGAAAATTATGAATGCATAAATTGAAATTATTATCAACAAACCTATAAATCCTGTTTCCTCCCCCAGAATCGATATCATGAAATCTGTATGCGGCTCAGGAAGGTAGAAAAATTTCTGTTCACCTTTACCCAGACCTACTCCAAAAATTCCCCCGTTTCCAAGCCCGATCAAAGATTGGAATGCCTGATAACCAAGATTGGATTGTTCACTGATTATGTTAAGAAAACCGGTAATACGGGCTTTTCTATATGGTGTTTTCAAAACCAGGATAAGCATTACCGGTATAGTTGAAACAGCCAGAGTAGCCAGATGCATAAATCTTGCACCAGACAGAAACAGCATCATTAACCCGATAAGTGCAAGTATTAAAGCTGTTGAAAAATTTGGTTCAAGCAGAATAAGTCCACAAACAATACCTGCTTTCAGAAGAATTTTTGATAACACATTCCAGTTTTTGATTTCATCTCCTGCACGCTCACAGTTTCTTGCAAGGACCATTATCAGAGCCATTCGTGCAAAATCAGAAACCTGAAAAGAAAACTGTCCTATTGAAATCCACCTTCTTGCTCCATTGATTTCGGGCAAAAACAGAACAATTACAAGTAAAATTATTGATGCAACATAAAACAGATTACTCAACCTCCCCCATATATGATAATCAACATTGATGAAAACCATAAAAGAGATAATGGCAAGCAGTGCCCGTATCGTTTGCCGGGCAAGGAAAAAATCGGATCCTCCGAACCTTTGCTGAGCAACTGCAAATGATGAACTGTAAACAAATACGATTCCGAATCCCAGTAAAACCAGTACGGCTACGAATAATCCGATATCCATTCGGGCCATTCTGTTATTCATTCTCGGGCCCTCCTGTCATATCATTTACAATTTCTTTAAACCTGTTCCCCCGCTCCTCATAATTTTTAAACATGTCAAAGCTTGAACATCCTGGAGAAAATACGATTGTATCACCCGATTCCGATCTGGATAAGGCTTGTGCAACAGCAGACTCCAGTGTTGTCTCACAATAAACAGGAGCAATCCCGTTCCACACTTTGTACATCCTCCCGGCAGCCTCACCAATCAGACAAATGGATTTGACATGCTTCCGTATGGCATCATTAACAACAGAAAAATCACATCCCTTGTCTCTACCGCCTGCTATCAAATGCACATTTCTGAATGCCGAAACCGCTACACAAACAGATTCTGCTGTTGTTGATTTTGAATCATTGTAGAATTCGATCCCGTTAAATCTGCCAGCCAGTTCAAGACGATGAGAAAGACCGGTAAAACTGCTTAATCCGCTTCTTATACAGGAGTCATCAATTCCTGCTATTTTGGCAAGAGCCGATGCTGCACAGGCGTTCAAACAGTTATGTTCACCCTTGAGAATCATATCATCTGTATCAATTATTGTTCTTTCAGTATTACCCAGGCGGTATCGTATCAGATTATCTTCACACCAGAAGCAGTCGAATCCCGGTAGATCTTTTCCGAAAAGAATGATGCCGGTACGTCCTTTCATGGCTTGTGCCCAGTCCATAAGACGGTTATCTAGTGCATTCAGTATCAGACAATTCTCTTTATCAAAGTTCCTGGCGATCCCTTTTTTTGCATTGTAATATTCTTCTTCACTGTCGTATCTATCAAGATGATTTTTCATAAGATTCAACACGGCTGCACCCAGAGGCCTGAATTCATCAATATTTTCCAGTTGAAAACTGGATATTTCAGCAGCGACATACCCGTTTTCAGACATAGATGGTACTTTACTGATAACCGGTATGCCAATATTACCGGCTGTTGCATATTCTTTACCACTTCGCTTCAGGATTTCACCAAGTAAAGATACTGTAGTGCTTTTTCCTGTAGAACCTGTTACAGCAAGAAACTTTGCACTGCTGACCCTGTATCCCAGTTCAATTTCAGACCAGACAGGTATACCCAAAGATCTTGCTTTTTTAATTATTTGAAGATCTGAAGGTATTCCAGGTGATATAATTATCAGATCACTTTCCAGAATTTTTTCTGTATGCCTTCCTGCTTCATATGTCACCTTGTTCAGATTATTTTCAGAAAGAATTTTTTCAAGTTTTTCTTCATTGCATGTATCACTGATAAGAGTATCAATATTCATTTTACTGAAAAATGAAGCAGCAGCCAGACCGCTTCTGGCAGCACCCAGAATCGAAACTGTTCCTTTAATCTTTTTTTTGATATCAGTTCTCATCTATTCCCTTTATATTTTTCAAAAACAGTTTCCAGATGAATACCACGTGAACCTTTCAGGAGAACCATATCACCCTGCCTTATAATTTCATTAACAGCTTCAAGTGCTTCATGTGCATTATCAACGATACTTACATTTCGTTTATTGATTCCCTCGTTTATAGCTGCCTGAGCTACTTCAGAAGCCCATTCGCCAACAGTAACCAGTTTCCGTATTTGAGCCCTGGCCAGCATTTTACCAAGTTCCTTGTGCAGCCTTTTTGAACTGGATCCCAGTTCAAGCATATCTCCTATAACGGCTGTACGTGATGATGGTTTCGAAACATCAACCAGATAATTTATGGCACTTTTCATTGATGAAGGATTTGCATTATAGCAATCGACAATAAAATCAACTCCGTTTTTCGTTTGTACTGCACCCCGCATGAACACCGGTTTCAGTGACCTTATTGAATCTGCAATAATTTCATCGGGGATTCCACACCTTTTTCCAAGGAAAATTGCAGGTAACACACTGTAAATGAAATGACGTCCGGGAATTGGCAATTGAAACCTGAAATCATTTACAGAAAAACCTATCCCCTTTTTCGCATCAATTTCTATATCTACAGCCCTGCAATCACATTTTGAAGACAACCCATAGAATATTTTATTTACATCATGTCTGGCAGCTTCCTTTACAATACGCTGATCATCACCATTTAAAAGCAAAAAACCGTTTTTTCTGTTTAATCCGTCCAGGATTTCAAATTTTGCATCTGTCGTTCTTGAAAGAGATCCGAATAACCCGATATGCCCATAACCAATGTTTGTTATTATCCCTATATCCGGTTTGACAATCATTGATAGATCATGAATCTCTTTTACATGATTGGCTCCCATTTCGATAACACCAACCCATTCATCACCGGTAAAATTAAGTATGCTTAATGGAACACCTATATGATTATTCCAGTTACCGAATGTTTCTCCAACTTTTAACCCTTTTCCAAGTACCGCCGAGACAAATGAACGTGTTGTTGTCTTGCCGTTCGAGCCTGTAATGCCAATAAAAAGAATACCCATCTCTTTTCGGAAACATGAAGCAGCTTTCTGTACGGCTTTTATTGTATCAGACACGAATATCAGTTTTTTCCTGTATTTTGCGCTGCACTCAACACTGTTTTTCTTATTAACGATTGCAGCAATTGCACCTGCCTTGAATGCATTATCTATATACTTATGACCATCATCATTTTCTGTTTTAATCGCCAGGAAAACATCACCCTGTTTTATTTTCCGTGAATCATTCTGCACACTGCCAACAGTTTTATTCAATGCAGTATCCGATAAACCGGTTTTTCCCCTGCTCCACTTAACAAGGCTGCAAAGTTTCAAAACAGGTGTTCTATGTTCTGGATTACGATTCATTTCAGGTTCCTCATATTTTCAAAAAGTTCAAGAACAACTTCCCTGTCATTAAAATGATATCGAACACCCTTTATTTCCTGATAATCCTCATGTCCCTTTCCTGCGATTACGATACAATCACCTGGTGCTGCCATTTTTAAGGCTTTCGAAATTGCCTCTTTGCGGTCTGCAATTGTAATATGTGGAAAATCCAGGGGAATTCCCGGGAGTATATCATTAATTATCGTTTGTGGATTTTCTGACCTTGGATTGTCTGATGTAACTATTGCCTCATCACAATTCTGTGCCACTTCTGCTCCCATTAACGGCCTCTTTGTTCTATCCCTGTCCCCTCCGCAACCGAATACACACAGCAGCTTTCCCTGCGTCAACTTGCGGGCAGTTTTCAAAACATTTACAAGGGCATCAGGTGTATGGGCATAATCAACAATAACTGAAAACGGTGCATCTATTGCGACTCTTTCCATTCTTCCGGGAACAGTTTGTATTGATTTACAGGCAGAGTGTATTTTTTCTGTACTCAACTCCAATGCGATTGCGCCTGTAACCATTGCTGCAAGATTGTATAAATTAAAATCACCTCTTAATGATGATTTGATTTCAAAGGATTCTTCATTACTGGAAATCTCAAAGAGACATCCATCCCAGTCGCACCTTGATGAACAGATGCGAACATCTGCTGATGAAGATCTGCCATATGTCATTATGCGTTTATCATTAATTTCACCTGCAAGCCTCATCCCCCATTTGTCATCAATATTTATTACAGCAGTTCCATTCTTTTTCAAATTATTTGTAAACAATCGTTTTTTTGCCTGATAATAAGATTCCATTGTAACATGAAAGTCCAGATGGTCCTGGGTCAGATTTGTCCACACTGCAATGTCAAATTGTAATCCGCAAATTCTATCCAGAAACAGGGAATGTGACGATACCTCCATTACCAGTGCATTGGGTTTTTGTCTGGCATTTGCAATCGAGCGAAATATGTCAACAGATTCCGGTGTAGTATGACTTGCAGCATTTTTCGATTTACCTAAGGAATTTCCAACAGTGCCGAACATCCATACATATTCTTTTGAAAACTGCTCTTCGAAAAGTTTCTGGAAAAGGTGTGTCACTGTTGTTTTGCCATTAGTTCCTGTTACTCCAACAGCAGTAATATTATCCACTTCTGCATTCCATAAGGCTTTACCAAGAAGCCCCAGTGCAGCCCGGGTATTTTTTGTCTGTATCCATGGAACCAGCAGATCATGATGAGGATTTTCAGAAAGTATTGCATAAGCACCACGTGCAATGGCATCAGGAATAAATGAATCCCCATGGACATTTATTCCCGGAATAGAAACATAGAGACAGCCCGGTACAACTTTCCGTGAATCATAACAGATATCTGTTATTTCCGGATTTCCCTGATTCTGTTCCATTATCAAAAGATTCGCCCGGGTAACCAACTCTTTAAGCTGCATATTGTTGTTTCTCCGTTTTATCAACTCAATACTTCGTTATGGTCATAACTCTTATTCCCTTGTACGCTAAAATCGGATGCATTTTTTTTTATCCAGTCCATAACAGCGATATTGAAGTCTCTCATGCTGTTTGCATTTAAATACTGGAATTCTTCCGACCTCCGATCCATTTCACTGTGTATGCATTCGTTGATCTTGTAGTTCATATTTCCTCCTGTCAGCTTTCAAACGAACAGTACAGTGTACATATTTCAGCAGAACGAACAACAGTACCTTCAGCCGGCATCTGTTTTTTTACAGTTCCACATCCTATTACAAATGGCTTGAATCCCCCAATACTAATAATGTTAATTGCATCCCGCAAGTCTTTCCCCACACAATCCGGCATCCTTGTTTGCCTGCTGTCATCTGTTATTTGTGTATCGGTATACAAAATCAGTTTCTCATTCTTACCGACAAAATATCCATCAGTCGGTAGATGAAAAACTATGCGATTCCCGTTACCCAAAAACTCATAGTCAATATCCATGGAATCCAGCTGAGCTTTTGCTTCATTTCTGGTTTTTCCACATAAAACAGGTAGATTCTGGTAACGGTTTTCATGCGGAACAGGAACAGATTTTTTCTGAAGAATTTTTTGTGCAAATTCCAGATCGGGATGACTAATAATTTGTGTTATTATATCCCTGAACACTGGTGCAGCAACAGCTCCCCCCATTTCTCCACCTGCAGGCTCATCAATTACAACACCACAAAGCAATAGTGGATTTTCTACTGGTGCAAATCCAATAAATGAAGACCAGTTACGGGTTTTAGAATAAGTTCCAGAATCCGGTTTCTGACTGGTACCGGTTTTTCCGGCAACAGAGATCCCCTCAATTCGTGCATTTTTCCCGGTTCCATTATCAACAACATCTCTAAGCATGATTCTTAATCTTGCAGCTACCTGTTCTGAAAGAACACGACGAACCATTTTGCATTCAGCAGAATCGACAATATTACCCTTATTGTCTATGACTTTCTCGCAAATACGAGGATTTATGAGTATCCCGCCATTTGCCACTGCTGCAAACGGCAAAACCATTTGTAAAAGGGTTGATGATATTTCCTGTCCAATCGCAACAGTTACAAGTGTTCGTCCCGACCAGGATCTTACAGGATGAACAATCCCGATCTCTTCACCCGGAAGATCAATTCCGGTTTTTGTTCCAAACCCGAAATCTCTGATATAATCAAACATTGTCTTGTTGCCGATTTCACTGGCAATTTTTGCAAAACAAACATTACTGGAATAGCTTAGCGCTTTTGAAAAAGTAAGATATCCAAAAGGTGAATGATCCCGAATCATCTGATCATATATTCGAAATACTCCATTGTCTCCGTATAAAAGATCATCCTCTTTGAAATATTGTTCCTGAAGAGCGGCTGCAGCGGTTACCAGTTTAAAAGTTGATCCGGGTTCATAAACATAACTGATACATTTATTTTTACGCTGATTAAGAGGGTAGCGTGATGCATAATTTGGATCAAATGACGGCTCGTTTGCCATGGCAAATACTTTTCCGGTATTTGGATCCATTACAATACACATACCACCTTTGGCATTCAAGGCAGTAACAGTCTTTTTTAATGCTGCATGAACAATTTTCTGAATTTTGCTGTCTATTGTCAAAACCACATCGTAACCTTTTCTCGGTTCTTTTACCGGAAGGCCAATCTTACGGTATTTGTGATTTCTGCCATCTTTTTGAAGAATAATCCAGCCATCTTCTCCACGTAGATAATTATCAAACAGAAATTCAGCACCACCCAGACCATATCCATCTGCACCGATATACCCTAATATAGATCCTCCTATTTCACCCAGACGATATACCCTTTTGACCGGTTTCTTTTCATTACTGAGTTTAATTCCGACCATCTGCGACTTGAGGGAGTAATCCGTTTCTATACTTGTGGCAAGTTTTAAACTGTTTCTATCCAGAATATTTCCTCTGTTTGCTGTAAGGATTAATCTCTGCTGAGTCTGGTCTTTACTTCTTTCAACATATCTTTTACTTTCCAGAACCTGAATTGTAAAAAGGCGCGCAATAATGGCCAGACTTCCCAGGCCAAAAAGAATTGAGATAAAAATCAAGCGCGCCCTGAACTGCTTCATCAGCCCTTATCTCCTGTAAAAGTTTTACGCAGAATTGCAAGAAGTCCTTTTGGGGTATACAACCACGAATCCTTTGATTTATCTTTAATTTTTACAATCGTAATCTGGTTTGAAGTCGGAAAATTCATGTTCAGCTTTTCTTTTGCCAGTTTTTCTATACGCTCCATCCCTGCCAGTCGCTCATATTCGAGTGTAAGCATTGCGATCTGTTTTTTGAGTACAATCAATGAATCCGACATCTCATCCATTTGTAAAGATGTATTATTGATATATACTTGTTTCCAGACAGCAATCAAAGGTCCTGATATAAGCAAAGCCAGAACTGCAACACCTGCAATTACCAGCCTGAACTTTACAACCGGTTTTGTGTACTTGTCAGCTTTTTTCTTCATTTAATACCTCTTGAGTCCTCTGGGCAGCTCTAAGCCTGGCACTTCTTGCCCTTGGATTTTTTTTTATTTCATTTTCAGAAGCTTTTATTGCCTTTTTATTTATGCGTTTAAGTAATATGTGCCTATGACAGGTACATACGACCTGTCCTGCCGGACATACACACTCCTGCTCACTGGAACGCATAAACTCTTTCACCATCCGGTCTTCAAGAGAATGGTATGCAATTATTACCACTCTTCCATTCGGCTGCAAATATTTACAAACCTTATCCAGAAACAGTTTAAGCTCACCTAATTCATCATTAACTGCAATCCTCAAAGCCTGAAATACCTTGGCTAAAACCTTGATCTTCAGATTCGGTCCATATTCACGCTTAAGACATTCACGAAGATCGGCTGAAGTTTCAAGGGGAAAGGGACAGTCTTTGATTGTTTTTGCCATTCTTGGTGCATTTTGGACTTCTCCAAATCTCTCAAGAATTTCTGCTATAGCAGATTGCGATTCCGTTTTTAACAGTTCACTCGCTGAAATACCCTCATCGGTATTCATACGCATATCAAGTGCACTGTCTTTCATATACGAAAACCCTCTGTACGGATTTTCTATCTGAAAAGAAGAAACACCTAAATCCAGCAATATTCCATCTACTGCATTTATTCTGTATTTTGCAAGTACTGAATCAAATCGGGAAAACCGGCACTGTTCGATAATACTTCTAGGTCCATGGGTCTTGTGAGTTTGGTTCCAGCGAATTGAATCGGGATCGCGATCTATTCCAATAAGAGTAGCATTGCTGTCAAGTTTTTCAGCAATCATCCGAAAGTGCCCGCCACCCCCAAGAGTACAATCTACATATACTCCCGACGAAGTAGTGACAAGCAGTTTCAAAACTTCCTCTCTGAGGACCGGTTCATGATAAAAATCAGTATTGATCATTTATTTCCCATCATTGTTTCTACAGATTTGTAGAAAACCTCATCAAAATCTTCACCAGCACCCAGATATTCGTCATACCTCGTTGGCTCCCAGATTTCGATATATCTGGACTGACCTAAAAGTACCACCTCCTTTTTAATACCTGCAATCGCCATTAGGGCTGGTGTAAGTGTTATTCTACCCTGAGAATCCAGTGTAGAATCTGTAACGCTATTAAATATCAGCCGTTTTAAACGGGAATTTTCCTTTGTTTCAGGACGTGAATTAATCTCTGCTTCATATTGTTCCCACAGATCATTGGGGTAAGCACGAAGACATCCATCGGGTGCTCTGCAAATAACAAAAACGTCTCCAGCTTCAGGTCTTAGCGCCTTACGAAACTTGGCCGGAATATTTACTCTACCCTTTGAATCTACCGAGTAGTCAAATTTTCCAAGAAACCGTCCCATGCTTCCCCACAATTACCCACAATTACCTACAATTCCCCCTTAGAATACTTTATTCGAAGGAACGTTGTCAAGTGTTTTGAGGATTTATGAACAAAATGATGTGAAACTATGATTGAGATGAAACATAAGCAATAAATGCAAATACAAGATTTTGTGTCAGGTGAATAATATGCGCTGCTAATTGTGTTATAGTTGCACCTGATGGAGACTGGAAAAAGAGAAACAATCAAAGTAGTGTAACTCTTATTTTCGGGGTCGGAATTCGGGATTGATATCGGTATCGAATCAAAAAAACAGGAAACTAATAATCGATCCCGACCCGGAGTTCCGAGTTCCAACTCCGTTGGAAACAGGAAAGAGACAGCAAAAGTTTTAGAATCCGTTTTTCGGAGTCGGATTTCGGGGTTGGTGTCGGCGTTGAGTTGTTAAGAGGGTTTATGGTGGGGAGTATGTTTTAGAAGAAACGAAGCTATAAAAATTTAATGAGTATTTGAGAATAAAAACTTGATGAAGATGTTAGAGAATCATTCTGGTCGCTGAACGCATAAGCCACCGACTTTGCAGACAAAGTCGGGATTTGATCATTATAGCCTCTAATTGTACCAATTTACTTCTGGTTAACCCGCAATCCGTATCCCTGTTGAATTTAGGAGATCAATGGATAGTTGGTAGTATTCGGTGAATAGTGAATAAAGAATAATCCAAAATCGCCAAAAGGGAAATATCTACACCGCTGATTGTATCTGATAAGGATGATTAAAACCATAATTAATTACTTACTGGCTTCTCGTTAACCCGGAACTATTCACAGGTTTCCACACGCCCCCAACATCAAATTATTCTGTTCCTGTTTCGAATTTCGGTTTTCTTATTTCGAATTTTTAATCATTACCGATGGAGGTCGTGTGCGCTTGGCGAAAATAATGACCTGATGTAGCTTTAGCTTACTTGGAAAAGTTTAAAATTCAGAAAGTTTTGTATTTATTAGTTTTTATTTTCCATTAACGCTTCAATTTTATCCCTGCCCAAACCAGTAATCTCAATAATCTGATCAATATTCAGACCCATTTGAAGCATCTTTTTGGCATCTTCGAGTTTACCCTCCAGTTTACCCTCCAGCTTACCTTCCAGTTTACCTTTCTTGATACCTTTCTCAATACCTTTCTCGATACCTTCCTGTATCCATTTTTCTGCAATAGTAGTCATGATTTCACCTCCATGCTCTATAAATTGAACCACTTCCGATTTTATAATATCTAACTGCTCCGTATTCGATACAGAAC
>JAAYEB010000144.1 GCA_012728995.1 Fibrobacter sp.
AACAGATATGAATAAAGAAACTATCGAGTCTGTGTATACAGAAGGCCCTGTCAGGAGGGTATTATTTGTCCAGACATTTCCAATGATAATTGGTGCACTGAGTGCTGTTATATTTAATCTGACCGATACTTTTTTTATCGGAAAACTTGGCAGCAATGAACTCTCTGCCATAAGTTTCACCTTTCCGGTAATACTTGTAGTGGGATGTATTGCTCAGGGGCTTGGCATGGGAGCTTCAGCAATGATTTCAAGAGCTGTTGGAGAAAAAAACAAGGAAAAGGTACAACAGCTTACAACAGATTCATTATTGCTGACATTTTTTGTATCTGTACTGTTTTCAATTGCCGGTTTGTTAACAATTCGTCCTCTGTTTTCATTCCTGGGTGCTTCAAATGAGATATTGAATCTGATTTCTGAATACATGAGTATCTATTATTTCGGTATGATAGCTGTTCTTGTTCCGCGTGTAGGCAATAATGCAATAAGGGCAAAAGGTGATGTAAAAGTTCCTGGCCTGATAATGATGATATCAGCTATTACAAATCTTGTTCTCGATCCGTTTTTGATTTTTGGTATCGGACCTTTTCCAAGAATGGAACTTGCAGGAGCGGCAACTTCGACTGTAATAGCAAGAGCTGTAACTCTTATCGCATCAATCAGTTTTCTATACTTTAGGGACAAGCTGATTTTACTGAAAACCCCTGATTTTAAAAGTGTGATAAAATCGTGGAAAGAGCAGCTCTATATTGGTTTACCGGTATCAGGTGTACATATGCTGACACCGGTTTTAATGGGAATCATTACCAGAATGTTGTCGTCATACGGACCGGAAATTGTAGCTGCTTTCGGAGTTGCTTCACGAATTGAGTCTCTGGTGCTTATCTTCTTTTTGGCTTTTTCTTCAGTACTGGGACCTTTTATCGGGCAGAATCTGGGGGCAGAAAAGATGAAACGAATTGCAGTTTCAATCAAATTCGGAAATCAGATTTCCCTTGTGTGGGGATTTGTCACTTTTCTTGTGATGTATTTTCTGGGGAATCTGTTTGCTGTAATATTCAGCAATGATCCTGTAATTGTTGAAAATACAGTAAAATATCTCCGTATTGTTTCGTCAAGTTATGCATTTGCCGGAATAATAACTGTTTCGGTAACGGCATTTAATGTACTGAGAAAACCGTTCAATTCGGTATTGATTATGTTGTTTCAGGTTTTTGCAGTGTTTTTGCCGCTTGCATTGATTGCGGGATATTTTTTCCGGATTAACGGGATATGGATATCGGTTGCACTCAGTAATTTGATAATCGGGATTATGTCGTTAATATGGCTTGGAAATGTAATAAAAGGAGAACTGTTAAAGAGTACGCCCGGGTACTAAGATATGGATATTCATGCTTGCAGGGCACACAAGTCCCGTAATCTTATACCCGGTTGTTTACCTGATTAATCAGAAATTATTATCCTGCCGGTACGAAATATACCGTTAGATTTGACTCTTAATATATAACTTCCCGGAACCACCTTGCGATTGATATTTACGGTATTTTTATCTTTGCCGATATTCTGTCTTAACAAAACTCTTCCTGCAGTATTAAAAAGCGTGATCTCCTGAATTATTGCACCTTTTGTAAATGTTAAGCTGTTGCCGTAAATCTTTATGTCTCTTTTCATTGATTCCATTACGTTTGCGGATGAAATAACCGCACCGGTTAAATTATCTCCCCATATTTCAGTTTCAACTATACTGAACCATCCGGTTTTGTCAGAATTCTCTCCTGTCATTGATAATCTTACATAGCGTCCCTGTGTCTTTTCAGGAAGATTAATATTCTGGAACCCGTTTGTAAGGTATGTTGTTGAATTCCAGACCTCCCAGAAAGTTTCTCCGTTTCCGACTTCTATTTTTAACGGTATTTTTCTGGACTGGCCGATATTAAGCATAAGTCTTACTGTTTTTATATCGTGGTAGTAGTACGGTAGACGGGAAATCTGATACGGTTTACTTCTGGGTTCTACCAAATGGCATTCATGTGAGATCACGCATCATTTGGCAGAACGTAATTTTCAAAGCTTTACAATCAAAAACAAGTTTTTCAAAAGCCACAGTTTTGCCGAGGAAACGCCAGCTTATTATCCGAAAATCTTGATCATGGCTTTCTGAAGCCAGTTGGTCTTCTTTGTTTGTTTCTGCTTAACAACGTTGTTTATAATAGCAGGTTTTGGAGCAGTCTTGTTTGTGTGTTGTTTATTTGACCCTGGAACAGCATCATTTCGTCTGTGCTGATGTACCTGTACGGTTCGGGAGTTATTGGAAGAACGGTTTCTATTTGCGTTGTAATCAGAGTTTTGTTTTGCTGATGAAGATCTTCTTCTTCTTGAAGAGCTTCTGGAAGAGTAATTGTTCTGAGGGTTGTTATGTTTGATTTTTCTAAAGCTCATATTGGCACTGCTGTCTTCCACAAAATAATCTGAATCTGCAAAGGAAACCGGTATTTTGCAATTCGTTAATTGCTCGATCGGTTTTAAACCGTGAATATAATCCTCACAGGCAAGAGTGATTGCCTTTCCGGTTTTTCCGGCTCTGGCTGTACGTCCGATACGGTGGACATAATTTTCACAGTGCTCAGGAATATCGTAATTAATAACCAACTCAAGATTATTTATATGAATTCCCCGGGCTGCAACATCTGTTGCGACCAGTAGAGAAATCTTGCCACACTTTACTTCTTCAAGGATCCTGGAACGTTTTCCCTGCGGTAAATCACCAGAAAGAAATTCGCAGGGATATTCGTTGTGACGAAGTCTTTCTGCAACGATCCGGGCCTCTTCCTTCATGTTGGTAAATATCAGTGCGTTTTTGGGTTTTTCTTTCTTAAGTATTCCAAGGAGCAGATTTATTTTTTCATCTTTAGAGACATGAAAGAGTTCCTGGGCAATAGCATCGACAGTGATTTTTTCCGGAGTCAGTTCGATCTCTACCGGATTATTCATATATTCACGGGCGATCATTCTGACTTCACGACTCAATGTTGCACTGAAAAGCATAGTTTTGCGCTCGGATGCAGGCCGTAAGCTGCGAAACATGGTAGTAATATCGTGCAGAAAGCCCATATCGAAGAGCCTGTCAGCTTCATCTACAACAAATATTCCGATCTGCTTGAAATCAATCTTCCCTGATTTTTTAAAATCAAGTATTCTTCCAGGTGTGCCTATCATTATATCCACACCCATTTTGAGATAGTGCTCCTGTCTTCCATACCCCACACCACCATAAAAACTGCATATGCCAAGGTTAAGGTTATCCCCTAAAAGAATCGCCTCTTTCTCAATTTGAGCAGCCAATTCTCGAGTGGGAGCAATAATTAACGCCTTTTTTCCTCGTAACGTATCGTTTCGCAGCATGGAAAAAACCGATACCAGAAAAGCTGCTGTCTTTCCGGTACCAGTTTGTGATTGAACAAATACATCTTTTCCCTGAAGCGTATGTTCAAGGGTACGGGCTTGCACCGGCATACATTCACTGTAGCCGGCATTGTCCAGTGACTGGATTATCTGATCGTCAAGATCAAACTCTGCAAACTTCATCATTCTCTTTTCCAGCACTCCTGTCCTGTTTGACATTCGTGCCAATAAAATTGTTTTTATCAGTTGATTTCTTTTGAGCTGGATTTAACCTGGACGAATCGAAGCTGGAGTACAGTCATTTGAAGGTAAAAACATACAAAAGGAGTATCAAATGATTAGCAAATAACACTTAAATATGTAAAATAATCAAAAATCACACTAATCAGATTATTAATCTACACTTTTTTTAAAATATAATCAAGCATTTTCTATACTGTTAAAGAATGACAATGACAACATGCTCCGGGAGCGGCCATGTTTCGCTTATCACCTGCAAATAACTTAGGGGTATTTGGATTAATTATCATGTACACCGAGCGAATAAGCTTCGACTTTTGATCGTGATATTGCTTTTTGAAACGTTGATTTAGAATTTTGTTACAGGCTGAATACATAAACTGGGTGCATGATAAAATAATGGCTTTGGACCATGATTAATGTAGAAGATGGTGCAAATGCAGAGCACTCACTATTGAGTGCTCAAAAAGGGGGGGCATGAGCAGATATTAAAAAATTGAGATGATCTGTCGCATAGCGTTTTTGTTCTTCTTTTCGTGTACTGAAAGTATATAGCAGCCATTATTTAATGTAGATAAATCGATTACACATTTCTGTTTTTCGGTGATATTGATTTTTTGGGCTAATTGCCCCTGTAAAGTGGTTACAGTAACACTTCTTCCATTTACGATTCCAGACAGCTCAAATTTACGATTCTTCAAATTTTTTAATACAACGGAATTCTTGACGCTGCTTTGATATTTTTCCTTTTCGATACTGGTCTCAGCATCCCTGATATGCCACATATTCCCGGTCATGGTCATCATATAGCAATTACCCAGAAACCCGTGATACCAGTAATTATCAAATCGCATATTGGCAATTTCTTCACCAAATGCATCCGCGACTTCCTGACTATTACACATTGCAGCAACCGCAAAACCTCCTACATAGGACATATTATGGTACGAGCCTGTTGCTCTGCCATCGAGAGTATAACCATCCTTGATATTTTTAGGTCCGATACCATATGCCCAGTTAGATATTTTGGTGCACCACTCTTTAGCTTTTTCATTGCCATTCCAGAGGTAATCAAGCGCGATTCGCCACGGAGCACGACAGGCATCGAACCCATAGCTGTGATTTCTTCCACCATCAGATTGTCCTCCGTCCAGTCTTTGCCAGTCAGGAATAAGCCCGGTGGAAGGATTCGCACCGTTATTCAGAAGTGTGTAGGTATCATCCGCCAGTTTATCCCACCTGGAGTTACCTGTTATTTCGGCGAAGCACCGGAAAAATGCAGGTGTATGGTAAGAGATATCGGTTTCATTGCATCCGCCATAAACGCCGCCATGGGTTAGTGCTCCTCCAGCGATCACTGATGTGTTACCGCAACCTACAATCAGCTTTTCAACTGTGTTAATTATCTTGATCGCTTCAGATTTGTAACTGTCTCCCCACTGCCATGAAGCTACAACAAAAGCAAAAGCAACATCAAGATCTCCGTCACTTGCACTTGAAGCATCATTAACGCCGCCGCAGGTTACTTTCCAGCCCATCATGCCATGGCCCTGAACTTTACTCTTATAAAATCTATATAATCCATCAAAGGTTTCTTTATCTCCCATATACGCAGCAATAATCATTGCCCATCCCATGGATTCTACTTTCGTTACACCGTTTTCTTCAGAATAAGCATCTGTTCTGATTCCACCATTACAATCTTGTAACAACATGCTTGATTTATAGCTTTTATACCAACTATCAAGGTCCTCAGTGGTCAGGGTTTTTGGCATATATCCATATTTGAAATTGATATTCAATGGATATTTAAACGTCTGGCTTTGAACTGTGCCTGTAATCAAGACTGCAATTATTGCAGCCAAGGTTAATTTTTTATTTTTCATGATGTCCTCTCCTTACCCCCTATAATATATAAAAAAATGAAAAAATATGAGTCGGAAAATTTGAAAAATTAAAAAGGTGTTTTGTTTTAAGTCATAAGAATTACACCTTATGAAAAGATAAATAAGAATTGTATTAAGGTGCATCTGTGTGTGTTGTGATGATCAAAAACAGTGCTTATTCGGCACGATTAAGGCAAAGCAAACCTGATTTTGTTCAATGGGGTCACAAAATAACCGTATATTAAGTTTAATATACGGTTTATATAAATTCATGTCAATAATCAAAATTATGCAGATGTATAACCATAAGAAACTTCAATGTGTTATGCCTGGGATAAACTTATTAAAATAAATAGGATATAAATAATTATACATCCCGAATGCACAAACCCTGACTTTGCGGATAAAGTAGGGATTTGAATATTACTGCCTCTATTTCAATAACTCCGGGTGAACCGGCAATCCGAGTTCTCGGACCTCTCTCTCTCCAAATCTCCATCACCTGGTGTAAGAGGGAGACTCTAAATACAGAATGTTTGAATAAATTGTATGTAAAAAGAATGCATAAATGCTCAGAGAAGGGGAACTGGGTTTCCGATTGTTTGTAATTTCTTTCCGATTCGTTCTGATTATTATTTAGTTCCGTTTTCTGATTGTTCTGTTTCTAATTTTTTAATTTTATCTGATTATTTCTGATTGATTTCCGATTTTTCTTTAAACAGGAGCTATTCACAGGTTCCACACGCCCCAAAATTTCAATCCAAGCAACCTACTGTTTTTGTTTCGATTTTCTGTTTTATTATTTCGAATTTTTATATCTGTCGCGAGGGTATAGGTGGCGTGTGCACGCTTGGCGACCATGATGATCTAATCTTAATTCTCAATTCCAAATTAAATTTGATCCATGTTTTGGAACACTTTTTACACCTGGCCTGTAAAATTCACGACAATCCAGTTTACTCTATCTTATATTATTTGAAAAACAGATAAATGCAATTTTTATCTGATAAGATACACGTGTCGTTTGAAAGGGATAACGAAAATGAAAAATGAAAGAATGATCATACCGTTCATGATTTCATTATTCCTTTTTACAACGGTTCCAGCCGATAATCCCATAATACAAACAATTTATACAGCAGATCCGGCTCCTGTGGTGCATGATGAGCGGGTCTATGTTTATACAAGTCATGATGAAGACGTACTGGAAGACAATTTTTTTACAATGAAAGAATGGAAGTGCTATTCATCTTCAGACATGGTGAACTGGACCGATCATGGTACTGCTGCATCACTGAAATCATTCAACTGGACTAGTAATAATGGTGCCTGGGCCCCGCAGGGCATTTACCGTAATGGGAATTTTTACCTTTATTGTCCTATTCATATGAAAGGAATCGGGGTGCTGGTTTCAGACAACCCGTGGGGGCCTTTTACCGACCCACTGGGAAAGCCGCTGATAAGTGGTGGTTCGGGTGATATAGATCCTACTGTCTTTATTGATGATGACGAGCAGGCGTATCTTTATTGGGGGAACCCGTATCTGAAGTATGTCAAATTGAATCAGAATATGGTCTCCTATTCCGGTAAAATCGAAGAGATAAATCTTACAGTTGAGAGTTTTGGAAGACGTTCTGACACCGAAAGGGCTACTTCATACGAGGAGGGGCCATGGCTTTATAAAAGAAACAATCTGTACTACATGGTTTTTGCCGGCGGGCCTATTTCAGAACATATCGCCTATTCAACCAGCAGCAGTCCCACAGGCCCCTGGACATACAGAGGCGTTATAATGCCCACCCAAGGAGGCAGTTTCACAAACCATGCAGGAGTTATTGATTTCAAGGGTAAATCCTATTTCTTTTATCACAATGCAGCCCTGCCCGGGGGCGGTGGTTTCAACCGTTCTGTATGCGTAGAGCAATTCAGCTATAATGAAGACGGCACTTTTCCAACAATAAACATGTCCAATAACGGTCCACCTCCTGCCACAAATCTTGATCCCTACGACACAATTCAGGCCGAAACAATCTGCTGGGAATCCGGTATTGAAACAGCACCCTGCAGTGAGGGCTCAATGATGGTAACCTCCATCTCTAACGGAGATTACATAAAAGTAAAGAGTGTAGACTTTGGTGATGGTGCCAGTTCGTTTGAGGTTCGGGCAGCCAGTGGTTCCTCTGGCGGCTCAATAGAGCTGCGTCTGGGTAGTCAGACCGGAACGCTTGTGGGTACCTGTAATATTACCGGAACCGGTGGATGGGATATATGGCAAAATTTTCAGTGTGATATCAGCGATTGTACAGGTATAAAAGATATGTTTCTGGTTTTCAAAGGGTCTGGCGAACCATTTCGTCTCAACTGGTATATGTTTGATGGAGGTTCAGGTTATCGCTTGTCTGTACAGACATCCGGGTTGGGAACTGTAACCCGTTCTCCTTCCGGCTCAAGATATTCAGAAGATACCCCGGTAACCCTGACCGCGGTGCCTGAAGAGGGCTGGGAGTTCATAGGATGGAGTGGTGAAGATTTAAGCGGTAATCAGAATCCTGCATCCATTGTCATGGATAACGATAAAGCTGTGACTGCGCTCTTTTCACGAAGTACAGTAGACGGCAACCTGGTTTTTAATGGTGATTTCAGTTCTGGTTCCGATAACTGGACACTTAATGTCTGGAGCGGCAGCGCGACTGGAAGCGTAATTGACGGAGAATACAATATCTCAATTGAAAGCGATGGTACAAACAATCATGATATACAGCTTGTTCAGCCAGAGCTTTTTCTTGAGAACGGCAAAACCTATGTGGTTACGTTTGATGCTTATGCTGTATCAAACAGGAGCCTTGAAGCAAATGTGGAAATGGCGGATGAGCCGTGGACAAGCTATCTGCAGGAACTTCAGAGCTTCAATCTTACTGACGTAAAACAGACATTCACCTTTAAATTCACTATGGAGGAACTTACCAATGTTAATGGGCGTCTGGGGTTTAATGTCGGTATCGGCAAACCTTCGGTTTTTATCGACAATGTATCTGTAAAGATATTCGATCCGACTGAAACAGTTTTCCGAAAACGGATAAAAGGTTCTTCTGAAATAAAAGCAAGAATCCGCTATTCTGTTTTGAGTTTAGAATCTCCTGTACATTTGTCCGGTAAGTATATTCTGAAGGTTTACAGCATGAAAGGACAGCTTGTAAAAACTGCTTCATTGATGAGAAAATCAGAAAATGGATTTTCAGGAAGTGTTGATTTATCACAGATTTCTCATGGATATTACATCGTTAGAGTCGAAAATGGAAAAAAAATACTGCACTCGTTAAAGATGGTGCTGGCAGAATAATTCGTGAATATATAATCACTGGCTGCAAATCGGGCACTTTCTTGTGATAAATTTAAACAGTTGCGAAGAAGAACTGGTAATTGTCCAGAAAGAAAATAACCAATGCAAATAAAAAGCTTCAACCGGTTGTAAATTTTTGATTTAAGAACTGGTTAGTGGTTACTTCAGGGAACAGATAAATTATTTCGGAGTTATGAAACAGAAAGGATGCCCTGCATATGATACTCAGGAATAAAACAAAAATCATGGTTGTTGTGGTATTGGGTTTGATTCTGGAATTATCGGGTCAAAACAGATTGATCCTCTCTATTGATGAAGCGAAATCGACAATAAGGAGAGAAATTTACGGAGCGCTGCTTGAAAACTGGGGGCGTGATATATACGATGGTCTTTACGTGGGCAAGAACTCCTCTATACCTAATACAAATGGTATGCGAAACGACATTATAGAGGGGTTTAAAGAATGCGGGTTATCCACCCTTGAATTCCCAGGAGGATGTTTTGCAGACGAGTATCACTGGCAGGACGGTATCGGACCTGTAAACCAGCGGCCAGGCGGCGAGTCAAGAAACGGAATGGGAACTGATGAATACATGGAGCTTTGCAGGCTTATCAATGCTGAACCATATATATGCGCCAATTTAAAAACCGGAACTCCACAGGAGATGGAAGAATGGATAAACTACATAAATAATAACCCTTCACATCCTGAATGGCACGTAAAGTACTGGAGCATGGGAAATGAGCCATGGGGTTGTGGTGGAGAGTTTAGCGCCGGTCAATTTGCCGATCAGTATGCTCAGTTTGTGGAGGCTGTTCCCGAAATTGAGGTGAAACCAATGATCAGAATCGCTGGTGCCGGGCACTGGGGTACCGATTGGGTAAATGCGGTTTTCGACCGTAATCCTGGTAAACTTGAAGGGTTTTCGGTTCACAGATACCTGGTTAATGACTGGACCGATATGGCCGGTCCCAGTATAAATTATACTTCCTTCCAGTTCCATCAGATCATACAACTTGCCAATGATGCATTATCCTTTATACAATCATTCGACCGGGCTATGGACAGATACGATCCGGACAAGAAAATCGGGTTGATGTATAACGAATGGGGAGCCTGGTATCAGGAAATAACTGAGCAAGGTTATACATTTTCCCAGAGCACAGTGCGGGATGCGCTTATTGCCGCTATTCATCTGAACATATTTAACAACTACTGCGAACGGGTGCACCTTGCATGTGTTGCACAGCCGGTGAATGTAATCCAGGCACTCTTTCTCACTGATAAAAATAACCAGACAAGAATGGTGAAAACTCCGGTTTTTTACACTTTCAAGCTGTTTAAAGTACATCAGAAAGCGAAAAAAATACCTGTCAACCTGCAGGCCGGTTCCTTCAATCAAAACGTAAATGGTACAAATTTTTCGTACCCATACCTGACTGCATCAGCATCACTTGACAGTACAGATAAAGTCAATATCACGATAAGCAACAGTGATCTCTCTAATGCCCATAACCTCCAGATCCAGATTGACGGCTCCACTTCCTATGCGTCAGTTACAGGTCAGATTATCACAGCTTCTGAAGTAACAGCGTATAATGATTTCGGTCAGCAGGAAAAGGTAAATATTCAGACGTTTGCCAGTGATAAATTCTCTCTTTCCGGTACAACACTTTCCGCGGAGGTCCCGTCAAAAAGTGTCATTCTGCTGACTTTGACACCAGTACCGACATCCGTATCACCTCTGTTGACAAGGAGATCGGGATATCAGGATCTTTCGATCTATACAAAGGGGGAGAGAAAGATCGTAATTGACTTTACAGCAGTGCCCCCGACACCTGTAAAGCTTCGGCTTCTGGGACTTGATGGCAGTGTTGTTGCAGAAAAGAAAACATTTGTTTATGGGAATAATTTAGTATGGGTGCCGCAGAGTAATAGCGCTATTTCTGGTATGTATGTTGTACATCTTGAGACAGAAGGTATTTCAAAGAGTCAGAAAATAGCACTTCTCCATTGATTGCTGCTTTAAAATGAATCACTCCGTATTGCATTTTGGAGACCGGAAAACTAATATGGTATCCAGAAAACCTTTTATGCGGATCTGAAAACTGTTTTTTTCTGAGTAATATATTTCTTATTGAAATAATCGGATATTGAGTAAGCCGGCTTTTGCGCTCGGCGACCCAGAAAATCTTATGAAAACATATAATCGCCCTGTTAACATGAATATATTTTTAAAAGCATATATTACGCTCGGCAAACAGATGATCTAATAATGTCTTCAATTTATAATGTTATTATCAGATTATTTTGATAGTTCTTCAATTTTTTCCCTGTTCAGGCCAGTGATCTCAATAATCTGTTCAATATTCAACCCCATTTCAAGCATTTTTTTGGCAACTTCCAGTTTACCTTTCTTGATACCTTCCAGTTTACCTTTCTCAATACCTTTCTCGATACCTTTCTCGATACCTTCCTGTATCCATTTTTCTGCAATAGTAGTCATGATTTCACCTCCATGCTCTATAAATTGAACCACTTCCGATTTTATAATATCTAACTGCTCCGTATTCGATACAGAAC